>DAOVGW010000005.1 GCA_030672225.1 Dehalococcoidales bacterium
CAGATGACGGAGATACCCAGCTTCTGACACTCCCGGTGCATGGTCTGCCACACGAGCTCAAGTTGCTCTTTAGTCATCTCCATGGGCAGGTTTAAGTCTATGGCTAAGAAACGGGGCTCAAGGCCACAGGTGACGGCATCAGAGGTAAGGATGTGGATGGCAAACCAGGCCGCCCTCTCAAAGCCGTACTCAGGAACGATAAACACCGGGTCACAGGTAAAAGCCACCGCCTTACCCCCGATTTCGACTATCCCGTTATCTACTCCGTGCTGGGGCCCGACCAGTATCTTCTCATTCTCAGCCCCCAGCCTGGGAAATATAAGTTCATGAAAGATCTCGGCCGAGATTTTACCAATTTCAGGGATTTCACTCATGATAGCTTAAGCCTCCTCATCAAGATACGAAAGTAAGCAGGTCTCTCCGGGCTGGAGCTTACCATTCGCTAGTTTCTTCGCCCATGGATTTTAGAAATATCCCGGGAATTTCGGGAACCTGGCTGGCCACCCATCTTTGAAGGCAACTAAAGGAGCAAAAGCTATAACGGTCAACAGTTTCCAAACCTTTCATGTGGGAAACAACAAGCCAGCCGCTGAGGACATCACAAGGGAGCTCTTCCTGGCTGAATTCTACTTTCCTCCCGCAAGAATGACAGAGGCAACTCCTGTCTACCATCTAAGCACCACCTGGTTTGAACTACACTATCATAATCACACCTGATAGCCGCTCTTCTTGCCGTTGGTTAACTTTGTCATGAAGAGCTTACGATTTCAATATTAGCTGTTAAATGTATGCCGTGTCAATCCTACCCAAGATTCTTAAGAAGACTTAAACTTCAGCTGGAGGCGGTTCGGGCTTCTTCTTATAAACAAGTTTAGCCAGCCAGATACTCAGCTCTAGTAGAATAATTAGCGGCAGGGCAATAATGGTCTGATTAATCGGGTCAAAGGTGGGGGTGATAAGAGCCGCTATTACAAAGGCTAACACTATCCACAGCTTCCGTCGGGCAGCCAGCCACTTCGGTGTCACCAGACCCATTCTGGCTAGAAACATTATTATTATCGGCGTTTCAAACATGAGGCCAACCCCTACCATCAGTCTGGTCACGATGTTAATATAACTACTAATCGTAGGCTCAATGTTCACCCACTCACTACCAAAAGTAGCAAAGAACCCCATCGCCCGCGGCAGGGCAACGAAGTAGGCAAAAGCAACCCCGACAAAGAACATTGCTGTTACTGCCGGCAGTATCCAGTAGATATATCTCTTTTCTTTGGCAGTAAGTGCCGGGGAAACAAAGGCGAAAAGCTGATAGACGAGGTATGGCATGGCAACAACAATGCCGGCGGTGAGACATACTCTAAAGAAGATGCTGAGCGGCTCCATTACTGTTATCGTCTGGAGCTCGAGGCCTGATGGAGCCGGCGCAAGCAAAAACTCAAAAATCTGGTTATAGAATATGAAGGCAAAGGCGGTAGTAACAATTACGGCGGCTACACTCTTGAAGAGACGGTTCCGCATTTCAACCAGATGCTCCATGATGGGCATCTTTTCGGTTGTCGCTTCACGGCTAGTAGTTTCGGCTGGCACCTCAAACTCCTAGGCTATTCATTGCTCCCAGACCCTGGTTCAGTATCTTTGGTCTTTGTTGGCTCTTTGACCTCTGCATCCACTATCTTTGTTACCTTGGCTAACTCTTCGGCTTCGGTATCTACCACCTTTTTTAACTCTTGGGCTTCCGTATCCAGTGTCTTTTTCAACTCATCCGCCTCAGCATCCAGCGCCTTCTCTACCTCTTCGGCTTTGGTATCTACCGCCTTTTTTAACGCTTTGGTATCCACTGTTTCGGCTAGCCCTTTGGTTCCTGTATCTATTGCCTTTTTTAACCCTTTGACGTCAGCATCCAGTGGCCTGGTTACCTTTTTTAACTCTTCGGCTTCGGTATCTATAGCTTTTGTGAACTCCTTGGTAAAGTCCCTGGTTATTTTCCTAAAGCTACGGTATATTCTCCCTATCTTGCGGGCAATCTCTGGTAGCCTTTGTGGCCCAACTACCAATAGGGCAACAATAAGGACAATTATTATTTCCTGAAAACCAATATCAAAGAAACCCATTACCCTAGCCCTCTACTAATAACCAAAGATTAGATACGCCACAACTTGGCTCGTCCCGGCAGTATTTGGCTCTCGGTTTGCCTCCATCTGTTTTGCGGCAACCCTCTCCAGAGTTCAGTCCTCTATCTTCCTAATCACCTTCTTTTTGCTTCTTCCGGTTGTCTTCGTCTCTTCTTCCTCGCCCTTCTCTCCACTCTTTCCCCTGCGGAGGAAGCGTATTCCCTTGCCAATAACCTCACCAACCTGCGGCAGTTTGCCAGCACCAAAGATGATAAAGAAGATGGCCAGTATGAGGATAACCTCCACCACTCCTAGTCCAAATGGCATAATTCCCCCCGTCTTTTCTCCATAGGCTACCCATCATGGCAACCGCGTAAAGCATAACCCCCCTAAAGAAATTCCCCTTCCCCTTGATAAGAGGAAAGGGCATCGGGCTCAAAGTAGCTCCCCCCGGGATTAAAGCTAATGCTTAAAAACCTCCCCTCAAAAGGAATATAGCCAAAAAACCACAAAGGGGTATTTATAATCCTAAAGCTGTATAATAGCTTAAACTTCTTCTCTGGCTCTTCCTATGCTTTTGCCTCGGTTACCTTCTTGGTAGTCTTCTTTTTAGCCTTCTTTTTAGCCTTGGTCTCTTTCTCCTCTTCACCTTCGCCACTCGTCCCCCTCTTAAAGGCGCGTATCCCCTTGCCAAAAGCCTCACCAACCTGCGGCAGTTTGCCAACTCCGAAGACAATGAGGATAATCACTAAGATGAGCCCAATCTCCAACGGCCCCGGTCTTAACATGTTATTTACACCCCCCCTTACTTTAGTGGCTAGCTGCAAGTTGCCAGAACATAGCCTCATCCCCTAAAGTCACTTTTACCAAGCTGAGGCCTTGACCTGGCTAGTCCTACTACGAATTAATCATACACAATCAGGAATTTGTTGTCAATACAGATATCATATTCAGGCGGTGATACTTGATAAGTAATGAACAAGCGATGTAATATGAGAGAAATCTGACAAGGAAGCGGTAACAACCCTGGAGGAAGTACCAGTTGCAGAACAACAACTCACCGTTAGCTACCACCCGCTGTGGGAATACTGAGTTTCGGTGGGGAGAGCGCACCTATATCATGGGCGTCCTAAACCTCAGCCCTGACTCCTTCTCTGGAGACGGACTGAGTGATATTAAGGCAGTAGAGGCACAGGCAAGACGCTTTATAAGCGACGGGGCCGATATTATAGACATTGGGGGTGAGTCCACTCGCCCTGACTCACAACCGATATCTACTGATGAGGAACTCAAGCGGGTTATCCCGGCTATAGAAAGACTGACTGATGAATTATCAGTGCCGATAAGTATAGACACCTATAAATCAGCTGTTGCCAGCCGTGCCGTGGCCGCCGGCGCCAGAATGATAAATGATGTCTGGGGCCTAAAGCAAGAGCCAAAGCTAGCCCAGATAGCGGCTGAGGCCGGGGTGCCTATTATCCTAACCTCAAACCAACGAGATAAGCCTTGTAATGATATAATGCCCGAGGTTATTTTAAGCCTGAAGAGGAGTATCAGTCTGGCCAAGGAAGCCGGGGTGCCGGAGCAGAATATAATTATTGACCCAGGCATCGGTTTTGGCAAGAGCCTGGAGCAAAACCTGGAGATTATCCGCTGCCTGTCCCAGCTTAAATCTCTGGGCAAGCCAATTCTACTGGGAACTTCCCGCAAATCAGTGATTGGCCTGGTGCTGGATTTGCCCCCTTCCCAACGTTTAGAGGGAACGGCAGCCACGATAGCCATTGGCATTGCCAATGGGGCTGACATAGTCCGAGTCCACGATATCAGGGAGATGGTGCGAGTATGTCGCATGAGCGATGCCATTTTACGGAGAAAGCAAGATGAGCTCTGAAGCGGTAACGGCCTATCTTAGTCTTGGCTCAAACCTGGGAGACCGCCGGGAGAACCTGGACAAGGCGCTGGATTACCTGTCACAAAGGACGCGACTGGTAAAAGTCTCATCGGTATATGATACTGAAGCGGCGGGAAATGCCGAGCAGCCCCGCTTTCTCAACCTTGTTTGCCAACTTGCTACCAGGCTGGCACCGGCGGAGCTACTGATGCTGGCCAAGGGCATTGAGAGAAAACTAGGCCGGCAACCGGGCAAAGTTAACGCACCCCGCCCCATTGATATAGATATCCTTTTTTATGGCAATGAGGTCGTTAACTCCCCTGAGCTGGTCATCCCCCACCCCAGACTGACCGAGAGAGCCTTTGTTCTTGTTCCCCTGGCCGAGATTGCCCCCGACCTGGTACATCCGGCAAGTGGCAAGACCGCAAAAGAACTGCTTGGAGAGCTAAAAAAAGGAGTACAGGGCGTACTTAAACTGGAAAACAACTAAAGGAGGCAAAGTGTACCAGGTCAGCGTAGAACAGCATTTTGATGCCGCCCATTCCTTAAGAGGTTACAAAGGTAAGTGTGAGGCACTTCACGGGCATCGCTTCCGGGTGGTGGTCAAGATCAAGGCTTCTGGGGTTAACGACATAGGTCTGGCCTATGACTTTACCGAGTTAAAACGGCATTTGGCAATTATTTTAAAGAGGTTTGACCATAGCTGTCTCAATGATATAGCTCCGTTTGATAAGATAAACCCGTCCTCGGAGAACATCGCCCAAACCATCTATAATGAGCTAAAGCCCAAGCTAAAAGAAGCCCCGGTCTCCCTTGCCAGCGTTGAGGTCTGGGAATCACCAGATAGTGGCGTGGAGTATAGGGAGGGGTAAGCTTGGGCAGCAGTGTGAAGCAGCTTTGCAATGGTAAAACCCGCGGAAATACCGTTTACTGAAGCCCTCGAAAGTGTCTTAGTAAATATATGGGGAGGCACAAAGTCCAATCTTGATGCTTCCTTGATTAAAAAGACACGCAAGGCATTGGTGGAAATTCGAGGTGCTTACCGATTCAAAGGGGAGTTTCGCAAAAAATACCCCTCTACCATTCAGTACCGGCTGGCGAAAAATCGTGCTGGTTATCTCGCAGCATTCGGCCAGCGCCATGCCTATTTAACATATGCTCACTTGAAAAGGGTTGAGAGTAAGAACCCAGAATTAATTCCGCAGCCACAGGAAACCAAGAGTGAGCTCGTCATTACTACTCTTGGCGCTGGAGCTGCTATTGAAACTTTTGGGATATGCTTCTTTTATAATGAGGAGTCACAAAAGTTGCGCAAGCTCCGCTTAAACCTTGTTGAAAAGGTTGATGCTTGGATACCCAACAGGCATACCGTATTTGACAAATTATTGAAGGGCACGTTTCGGAAACTAGATGTAATTCCGGTTGATATTGATTGCGACCTGACTAAGGACTGTATTCCAAAACTTGCCAACTACTATGATGCAATCGCAAAAAGTGACATACTTTTAATATATAATGTCATGAATGAAATCACCACCATACATAGTAGTATGGTATGGCGGAACATTAAGTTTATTCTTAACAGCGTCGAGCAACCACTTCTCATACTGTTAGCTGAGCCCTCCGCCCCAAATGCAAGCCCAAGAATAAATTGGCTAAAGACTCAGCTTGCTCAATGCACAGACGTAATACTTACTAGCGATGAGGAGGAGTTTTTCTTCGATTCTGGCCCCCTTCGAATTGAATTCGAAAACACAGGCATTGGCTTGAACGACAGACTATTTGGTCAAACTATGGACGGTAGCAAACCTCAACTGAAAACCTCATTGAAAAGAACACATATGGCATGTAGAACCAAACCCCAATCTCCCATCTCTATAGAACAGGTACTGAAACAGCTTGCAATGTTGCAACTTAAGCGCGGCAAAAAAGGACGCTTTGTCAGACAATCTAAACAACAACAAACATTCTGGGACAAATATCCTGGTTGGGACAAGTTGCAGTAAATGAAGCTCTAAGTTCTCTTAACCACATAATCATCCCCCCATAAAGACAGCCCCCAAGAACCCCTGTCTCCCTTGTTTAGTTGCCCTTCTTATGTTATTATTAAGCCAAGGCGAATATGACCACGGAGAAGGACAAGGCACTGGATATACCTGTTGCCCAGATTGAAAAGCAGTTTGGCAAAGGCTCAATTATGAAACTGGGCGAAGCCACTGCCAGGTTACCAGTAGCGGTTATACCCAGTGGCTCACTGGCGCTAGACATAGCTTTGGGTGTCGGCGGTATCCCCAGAGGGCGGATTACGGAGATATTTGGTCCTGAGGGGTCGGGAAAGACAACCCTGGGTCAGCATATAATTGCTGAGGCTCAAAAACGGGGCGGCACAGTCGCCTATGTTGATGTTGAGCATGCCCTGGACCCCTCATACACCAGCAATTGTGGTGTCAACCTTGATGACCTCTTTATCTCTCAACCAGATACCGGTGAGGAGGCGCTGGAGATTACGGAGACACTGGTCAGGAGCGGGGCTATTGATGTCATTATTATTGATAGCGTAGCCGCCCTGGTACCCCGAGCCGAGATTGAGGGAGAGATGGGAGATGCCCACATTGGCCTGCAAGCCCGCCTCATGTCACAGGCACTAAGAAAGCTGGCGGCGGCTATCGGCCGCTCAGGAACGGCGGTAGTCTTTATCAACCAGTTAAGGGAAAAGGTGGGCATTATCTTCGGCAACCCAGAGGTAACACCGGGTGGACGGGCACTGAAGTTCTACAGCTCAATAAGGATAGACCTGAGACGGATTGAATCTATCAAGCAGGGAAATGTGATGATAGGCAGTCGTGTCAGGGCTAAGGTCGTCAAGAATAAGGTGGCCCCGCCATTCAGAAACGCCGAATTTGACATCATGTTTGGCTCTGGGATAAGCCGAGAGGGCAACATTATTGACCTGGGTGTCGGCCTGGATGTGATAAAAAGGGCTGGTGCCTTCTTCTCCTATGGTGACATTCGCCTGGGGCAAGGCAGAGAGAGTGCCAAAAATTACCTGGTTCAAAATCCTGAGTTAGCTCAGGAGATTGAGCAGCAGGTTAGAGCCTCAGCTGTCACCACCTATAATTCTTCGGTCTAAATACCTTACCAACTGATAACAAAGTAAGAAGATATAGGCGCTAAGGTAAAGCTGAGGTATAACCTCAGCTTAATTTATTAAAAGGGGTGTAGAAAGAGCAGTGGCGATGATTACCGCTCTCCGGACCAGCCGGGGGCGGGGAAAGCGGGTAACGGTATCCTTAAATGGCAAGTTTGCCTTTAGCCTGGAGGCAGAGGTAGCCGTAAAAGAGGAACTAAAGGTGGGACAGGAACTAGCTAGCGGCCAGATTGAGGCACTGGCCAGGTCTGATCAGTTTCTGCGCTGCCATAATGCCGCTGCCCACTACCTTGGTTATCGACCCCGAAGTGAGCATGAGATGAGGCAGAGACTCTTAAGACGAGGCTTTTCGGGTGATACTACTGAGGCGGTGCTAAAAAGGCTAAAGGAGCAGGGTTTGGTGGATGATACGGCTTTTGCCGAGTTCTGGCGGGATAACCGCCAGTCGTTTAGCCCACGCAGCCAGTGGCTGACCAGATTAGAGCTGAGGCAGAAAGAGGTCTCAAGCGACATTATAGAGCGGGTGGTTAGCACCATCAGTGATGCCGATAATGCCTACCGGGCGGCAACAAGTAAAGCCCATCGCTTACCACTGTCTGACTACGAGAGCTTTCGCCGCCGTTTAGGCACATATCTTAAGCGCCGCGGCTTTGGCTACGGGGTAATAAAAGAAACTATAGAGCGGTTGTGGCAAGAGAAAGGGGGCCGGCAAGAATAGCATTCTACCTTGACACTCAAGCGACAAAGTAAGTAGTATTAGCTACCCGCCGGCTACCCCTAAAACAAAAGGTTACAAAGTAAGGGGGTGAAAAATGGAAAACGGATTCACGCTTGGAGTACCACAAATATTAGCTTTTTTCTTTAGTTTTGTTATCGGTGTCATCTTTGGCGGCATGGCCTTGCTTCTCTCCCGGGGGATGATGGCTAACCGGCAAATCCGCATCGCCCAGAGGAAAGCGGCTAAGATAGTAGCCGAGGCCAATCTTGAGGCTAAAGATGCACTCCATGAGACGAGAAAAGAGGTGGGCAGAGTCAAGTCAATCAGTGATACCGAGCATCGGGAACGACGCGCTGAACTGCAGCGCCAGGAAAACCGTTTGACGCAAAAGGAAGCCACCCTAGAGCACAAGCTAGAAGACGCCGAGCAACGAGAGCGTAATCTGGCCAGCAAAAAAAAGGAGGTAGAGTCAATTCGGGCCAACCTTGAGGAGGTTAAAGAGAAGCAGTTAAAGCAGCTGGAGCTGATTTCTGATATGTCCAGCGACGAGGCAAAGCAGGCACTGTTCGAGAAAATAGAGATTGAAATGCAGGCAGAGACGGCACGGCGCCTTCGTGAGTGGGAAACAAAGATAAAAGAGGAGGCTGATGAGAAGGCCCAAGATATCCTGGCTCAGGTTATCCAGCGCAGCGCCTCTGAGATTGTCTCTGAAACTACAGCCAGTGTTGTACCCCTTCCCAGTGATGAGATGAAGGGACGGCTTATTGGACGTGAGGGCCGTAATATTAGGGCACTGGAGCAAGCCACCGGTGTTGACCTGATCATTGATGATACCCCGGAGGCGGTTACTCTATCCAGCTTTGACCCGGTGCGGCGGGAGGTAGCGCGCGTTAGCCTAAATAAACTTATCCTGGATGGCCGTATCCACCCGGCTCGTATCGAAGAGGTGGTGGCCAAGGCCAAGGAGGAAGTGGATGCCACCATCTACAGCGCTGGCGAGCAGGCAGCCCATCAAGTGGGAGTGCACGGACTAAACCCGGAGTTAATAAAACTATTGGGTCGCCTCAAATATCGTACCAGCTATGGACAGAATGTCTTAGCCCACAGCCTTGAGACTGCTTATCTAGCCGGTATGATTGCCTCAGAGCTGAAGGTCAATACCGGTTTAGCCAAGAAGGCCGGATTGCTTCATGACATCGGCAAGGCGGTGGACCGAGAGGTAGAAGGCACGCATGCCGCTATCGGTGCTGATCTGATTAAGCAATGGGACAAATCTAAAGAGGTGGCCCAGGGGGCTGCTGAGCACCATTTTGAGACCAGCGATACCAGCATCTGGGGCTTTATCGTCTCAGCGGCTGATGCTATTTCCAGCGCCAGACCAGGGGCAAGGCGTGAGTCACTGGAGAACTATCTGAAGCGGCTAAGGGCACTGGAGGATATAGCTGATGGCTTCAAGGGGATAGAGAAGTCCTATGCCATTCAAGCCGGCCGTGAAGTCCGTATCCTGGTTAAGCCTGAGGAAATTGACGATTTAGCCGCCATGAGGCTTGCCCGAGACATTGTCAAGAAGATAGAGGAAAGCCTTGCCTATCCCGGTCAGATAAAGGTTACTGTGCTCCGGGAGACAAGAGCCATAGACTATGCCAAGTAGGAGGGAAAGACAAGGGGAAGAAGCAAGCCCCGGTGGGTGGCTATCTTCTCCCGTGACAGCTAGTGTTAGTATTAGCCATTGGAGATATAATTGGCAGACCTGGTAGACGAGCGGTTAAGGAGCTTCTGCCCGGCCTAAAGCAGAAATACGGGACCGACCTCGTTATTGCCAATGCTGAAAATGCTGCCGGCGGCCTAGGCCTGACCGAAGCGACCGCTGATGAACTGTTCGGCGCCGGTGTTGATGTCCTTACCTCAGGCAACCACATATGGGCGCAGAAGGAGATTATACCCTATCTTAAGGGTGAGATGCCCATTCTGCGCCCGCTAAATTATCCGCCGGGTGTGCCCGGCAGGGGCTATCTAGCCAGTAATCAGGCGGTGGTAGTTAATCTGATAGGGAGAACCTTTATGAGCAACTATGATTGCCCGTTTAGAGCTATGGATAAGTTACTTGCCGAGCTTGGGTCCCAGCCAGCGGTTATTATTGTTGATTTTCACGCTGAGGCAACGTCAGAAAAGATGGCACTGGGCAGATATCTGGACGGGCGTGTCAGTGCTGTGCTGGGCACTCATACCCATGTCGGCACCATTGACACCCAACTGCTCAGGCAGGGCACTGCCTATGTCACCGATATCGGCATGACCGGACCGGCTGATTCAGTCATCGGCGATGACACCAACTCAGTAATTCACCACTTCCTGACCATGATGCCTCACCACCTATCTGTAAGTAAGGGCAGAGTCATATTTAACGCTATCCTGGTCGGGGTAGATGATAGAAGTGGCAAGGCAACAAGTATTGAGAGAATCTATCGAGAGGTAGAGTAGTGACCTCCAGGATAGACCTACATATACACACCTCTGCCTCTGATGGCAAATTCAGCCCGGAGGATATTGTCCACAGGTCAGCAGAGCTCGGGCTAACTGTTATTGCCCTCTGTGACCATGACAGCGTGGACGGCATTGTTCCGGCACTTGAGGCGGCTAGAGGCTTCTCACAAATCAGAGTTATACCCAGCGTTGAGGTTTCTACTTATGCCCCAGGTAGTGAGGTCCACCTTCTCGGCTACTTTATAGACTATACTGACCCTGAGCTTAAGGCTACTCTGGTCAGTCTGCGCTCTTCCAGGCGGGAACGGGCTAAGAGAATAATTGCCAAGCTTGAGGGCCTGGACGTCCACATTGACTGGGGGCGAGTCCAGGAGATAGCCGGCAGTGGTTCAATAGGGCGACCTCACATTGCTCAAGCCCTGCTAGAGAAGGGCTATATAACCTCGTTTAAGGAAGCATTCACCAAGTATATAGGTTTTAAAGGTCCGGCCTATATTGAGCGACAGAAAATAACCCCTGCTGAAGCGGTGGCATTAATAACCAGGGCAGGCGGTTTGCCGGTGCTGGCACACCCGTTAACTGTTAATAACCCAGAGATGCTGATTGCCAAGCTAAAGACGGCTGGTCTGGTGGGTTTGGAGGTTAACTATAACGGCTATACTGAAAATGAAAGAGGTAGCCTGGCTCAGTTAGCTAAAAAGTACGATCTCATTGCCACCGGTGGCAGTGATTATCACGGCCTGGATGATAGCGCCGAGACAATGATTGGTGGTATTTATGTGCCCCAAGAGTCAGCCGAGCAGCTTATCGCCCTGGCTCAAAGCCGAGCGCTCAAGCCAGCCAGTTAATAGTAGCTCCCGGGAGTGATGATGGCTATTGAGTTTGTCTTACTAAGCATAGCTGCCTACCTATTGGGTTCAGTGCCCGCCGCATACCTGGTGGCTAAATGGTCCCGCGGCATTGATATCCGCCAGTATGGCACCGGCAATGTCGGTGCCTCCAATGTCCTCAGTGTAATTTCAAAGTGGCTGGCTATCCCGGTAACCATCTTTGATATCGGCAAGGGAGCTTTAATCATATGGGTAGCCCAACTGCTGGGGCTAGGCGCTGCCCAGCAGGTAACGGTGGGTATCATCACCGTTATCGGGCATAACTGGCCTGTTTTCCTTCGCTTTCAGGGCGGGCGCGGTATCTTTACCACCCTGGGTGTAATTACCATGTTCTCCCCGTGGTTAGGTCTCATAATCCTGGTAATAGCCTGTTCCCTGGCCCCTTTCCGGCAGTTAGCCCTAGGCGTATTTTTTGCCCTAGTCTCGGTGCCCATTTTCAGCTGGTTCTTACCCCAGCCGCTTGATATAGAGGAGAGATTACCAATTACGCTGGGCTTTGTGGCATTATTGCTGGTTGCACTAGTGAAGAGACTGGTTTTGTCCAGAACTCCGCTCAGTAAATCAGTGCCCCCGGGGCAGTTACTTATTAATCGCCTGCTCTTTGACCGTGATATTAGAGATAGAAAGGCCTGGCTAGAGGCAAAGAAACCTCAAGAAACAGAAGAGCTAAGGAAAGGTTGACCATAACATAATGAGATGTGCTGCTCACCCTAAGGTTGAGACGACTCTAAGCTGCAGTAAATGTAGTAAGCCAATCTGTCCCAGGTGTATGGTGCAGACACCGGTGGGCGCCAGATGCCCAGATTGTGCCCGGTTGTACCGGCTACCCACCTTCCAGGTTACCACTAGACACCTCCTGATAGCTACCGGGGCAGGACTGGTGATGGCTACTGTTTGCGGACTTATCTGGGGGCTGCTCGGCTGGCTTTTAGGTTTCTTTTACCTTAATCTACTGCTGGCTGCCGGCGCTGGCTACGCCATTGGTGAGGTCATCAGCCTTTCGGTCAATCGCAAGCGTGGCCTAAAGTTAGCCATTATTGCTGGCCTCGCCGTAGCCATAAGCTACCTGGTTAACATCTCCTCATGGGGATTCGGCTTTCAGCTTTTTGACCTGCTAGCCATAGCGGTGGGTATTTTTGTAGCCGTCAGCCGCCTGCGCTAAGGGTTTATAGCTGTTTACCTTGTAGAACTGGCAAATACCATTCAGACAGCACTTGAGGCAAAGAGGCTTTTTGCGACAGACGTCCTTGGCTAGACGGACCAGCAGGGCATGGTACTCATTAAACAGCCCGGCATCAGCCGTTAGATTATCCATAAAAAGGGCCTGATAGGCGACATAGCTATTACCACTCGGGGCCAGGCCGATACGACTAAGGATACGACGGGTATAAGCGTCAATAACAAAAATTGGTTTACCAGTAGCATAAAGGATGATGGAATCGGCGGTCTCCGGCCCGATACCATGGACAGAGAGAAGCTGCTGGCGCAGCTCACTAGTACTACTAGAGGACAGCTTATCCAGCTGGTCATCATAGTATTCTCCCAGCCAGCGGGCCAGTGACTTGAGCTTTAATGCCTTGGCGTTATAGTAGCCCGAGGGGCGGATAAGCCTGGCCACTTCTAGCAAGTCAAGCCTGCGGAGCGCCTCTGGTGATAGTGCCTTTGCCTCCTTTAGATTGATAATAGCCTTCTCCACATTTAGCCAGGCGGCAGACTGGGTAAGGATGGCACCGACCATTACCTCAAATGGTTCCCGGGCTGGCCACCAGTGCTGGGGTCCGTAGTCAGCCATAAGTCGCTTAAAAATGTCTTGAAGAGTTTGGCTTACTTGTTGGTTATTCATTTAAGGCTCCAGCATTATAACAACCGAGTCACAACAAACAAAGAGGCTGCCATTTGAAAACAGCCTCTTTGTTACTAGCATTATTAGTCCAGAGCGCGGCTATTCCAGCGGATTTAGGGTTAGTAGCTTTCTGGCAATCTCCGGGTATTTGGCGATAAAGAGTAGCTCATCTTCCACCAGCGGCTTATGCGACTCTACATTAGCGTATCTAACCAGCTCCAAAACTTTATTAGCCTCTTCTCTATTATTGGCAAACGATACCGCCATCTTGCCCATCACATGACTGAAGCCGGATATACCACTATACTCCCCGGCACTGATTTCGCGTCCGGTCTCCACCATCTCTGGCTCACCCCTGCCCAGCTCCTCAAAGCCATATAGCTCATAGTTATTTGGGTTCTTTAGCACCCCATCAGCGTGGATGCCGGATTCATGAGCAAAGGCATTAGCACCAACACCTGGCTGGTTTATCGGTATTGGAATACCGAAGGCGTAGCTGGCAAACTTGGCTATCTTCCACGCCTTTGATAAATCAATGGCACCGGCTAACTGGTACTTACCAGCAAACCCTTTTGCCTTGGTTATAGCCAGAATGACGGCTACCAGGTCGGCATTACCGGCCCTTTCCCCGATGCCATTAACCGTGGTATTAATATAGGCATCTTGCCCGCCATCAATGACACCTTTAGCCCCAGAAATAGAAGTCGCCACCGCCATCCCCAGGTCACCGTGACAGTGAAGCTCGATGGGGAGACCAACGTTTTCCGCTAGTGCTTTAGCCGTTTCATAGATGGTAAGCGGGTCGTCATAACCAAGGGTATCACAATACCTCAGCCGGCTAGCCCCATGCTCTTTAGCCGCCAGCCCAAATTTGATTAGGAAGTCTAGGTCAGTCCTTGAGGCATCTTCAGCATTGACACCTATGCTCTCGGCGCCCAGAGCCCAAGCGGCATCAACCGCCCCGGTCATATCCCTTATGATATCATCCCTGTTCTTTCTCCCCTGGAACTTACCGTAAATCATCTGGTCTGATGTTGAGATGGAGAGATTAAGGTGCCGAATAGGGGGTACCAGCTTAAAAGCCGTCTCCACATCAGCCACTATAGCCCTTATCCATCCTTCCAGACGGATAGGTTTGAGAACTCCCATCTCAGCCAGTTCCAGGTTGGCCCTAAGGTAATTTGATTCGTGCTTGGTGGTGGGAAAGCCAAACTCAGACTGAAAGACCCCCATTTCATTGAGGTAGATGTTTATCAGGGTCTTTTCCAGCTTGGATAGGCCAAGTTTGGCTGTCTGCACTCCATCCCGATTAGTGACATCAATAAGATAAATCTTGGACACTAAAGCCCCACCCCTTTTTAGCTCTCTTTCTCAAGACCTGATACCAAAATACTATCATATTGCCCCCCTCTTTAGCAAATGCTATCAGCCTAATCTTTATGCTAGAATAGCGAGGCCAACCTGCTTTTTTACTGTTATTAAGGAGGAGCTGTGGAGGAATTGGGGCTTGACCTAATCATTGTCTTAGCTGCAGCCATAGCCGGGGGGATATTAGCCCGCCAACTGAGGTTGCCCATTATTTTAGGCTACCTAGCCGGGGGTATTGTTGTCGGTCCCGACGTCCTTGGCTGGGTCCATGACCTGAAGACAATCAACGCACTGGCTAATATCGGGGTAATCCTGCTCCTGTTCACCTTGGGGCTTGAGTTCTCCTTAAGCGAGCTAAAGCGAATGGGCAAGGTAGCCATTTTAGGCGGCACCGCTCAGATATTACTTACAGCGGCGGTAGGCTTTGCCCTGGGCAAGCTG
>DAOVGW010000062.1 GCA_030672225.1 Dehalococcoidales bacterium
GATGAAGCTGCCACCATAATGCCGGGCAAACAGCCAGTTAAACAGCGCCGTCCTGATATTGCCCACATGGGGATAGCCGGTGGGACTGGGGGCATAGCGGACTCTAACTGGTTTGTTCATTTAAAAAATTCCTCATAGCTCTAGTTGTTACTGGCTCTTCTGTTGTTGAAACTGTATTGATATAACTTCGGAACCCCCTTCAAATAGTTCGGACTTGATTTCATGAACTAAGCCCCAAGTCATAGCTTCATCAGGATTCAATATTGTTCTTTCGAGAATGGCTTGTGTAACATCTTCAACAGTCTTGCCAGTATTTGCAGCTATGACTTTAGCAATATTCTCAATGTCGATCTTGAGTCCCTTCAACCTCTCCTCAAGTTGCTTCTCCTCTAAACTCTCATTTTGGAAGCGAGCACTCACACCATGAAGCAGGAATCTTGCTTGAGGAACTGAGAGCCTTTTACTCCCACCACAAAATAGGACAACCCCTATTGAATCAACACTTCCAAAGTTATGTGTGGTTATAGTTACAGGTAAACCTTTCAGATAGTTATAAGCCGATAGTCCATGAAGAACGGAACCTCCTGGAGACGAAATTAGGATGATGAATTGATTTATACCTTCTTTCATCTTCTTGTCGATCGCATCCATCAAGGCATTGATTGTGACATCGATAACAGGAGCAAAAAACTTGATAACTACGGGTTTCGTAGACATGTTATACCCCTTTGCCAGTAATGGTGACTAACACCCAAATATTTCTAATCAAATTCCCTTTCATTCTACCACCTAAACCTTTGGTATTCTAGGCAATATCTTTTAGTGCCTGCTCTAAATCTGGGGGCAGTTCAGAGGTGAATTCTACATATTCGTCGCTGGATGGCAGCTTGAAGCCAAGGCGGCAGGCATGGACAAACTGCCGTGGCAGATAGGCTGACTTTACTCCATACACTATGTCGCCCACCACCGGATAGTCAATAGCCCTCAGGTGGACCCGTATCTGGTGGGTGCGGCCGGTCTCAGGCTTAATCTCAAGCAGGCTACAGTTACCTACATACTTAACCACGCGGTATTCAGTGCGAGCCTCCCTGCCGCTATCTATTACTGCCATTCGCTTTCGGTTACCGGGGTCACGCCCGATGGGGGCATCAATAAAGCCGCTTTCTGGGGATATATGTCCTTTAACCAGCACCAGATAGGCTTTTACCACAGAGCGGGCTTTGAACTGGTTTTGAAGGTTAGCTAGGGCTGGGCTGTTCTTGGCCACCAGCATCAGCCCTGAGGTGTCTTTGTCCAGCCGATGGACAATGCCCGGCCGTGATGCGTCACCACTATCAGGCAGGTTAGGCAGGCGGGCTAGGACAGCATTAACTAGAGTGTGGCTCGGGTGTCCCGGTGCCGGGTGAGTGGTGAGCCCGGCCGGTTTATCTATCACTAAAAGGTCTTCATCCTCGTAGATGATGTCTAAGGGAATAGCCTCAGCTGATAGTGGGCTGGGTGTGGTGGGGGGTATAGTAATATTTACTCTGTCACCAACACTAAGTTTAAGGCTTGCCTTGGTCACCTGGTCGTTTAGGGTGATATAGCCATCAACGATGAGCTTTTTGGCATATGTCCGAGAGAGCCCCGGGCATTTTTCAGCAATAAGCTTGTCCAGGCGAACTGCCGACCTATCAACGATAAATCTATATGTTTTGTCCATCCGAGTGCTCACTGCTTTCAGCTAAGCGAATGAGTAAGTAGGCAAGAAAGATAGTGCTGACTACTACCGTGGAATCAGCGATATTAAATGCCGGCCAGCGGCCAATATCAATGAAATCGGTAACATAACTATCGCTTAGCCGGTCAATCAGGTTACCCACTGTGCCGCCGAGAACAAGGCCAAGGGCTAGCTTGGCCGGCATAGTGGCTAGAAAGGGGAATCGGCGGTGCATAAAGAGGACAAAAAAGAGTAAGACAGCAATACCGATGAAGGCGACTATAGTTAGCAGGAGTGCTTGGTCTTGCAATAAACCAAAGGCAGACCCGGTATTTTGGACATGGGTGAGACGGAGGAATCCCGTCTCAGGCATTGATTCCCCTACAGCTAGATTGGACCTTATCCAGGATTTGCTGAGCTGGTCAGCGGCTACCACCAGTAAGGCGGTCAGGAAAAAGGCCGCGTTCCGCCGCCAACTCCCCGGAAGGCTATTTACCCTTTGCATTCTTTGCCTGAGTAGCCTTACAACTTATACACAGCGTTGCCTGGGGCAGGGCTTCTAACCGAGCCGGGTCTATGGGCTGTCCACACCCTTCACATAAGCCGTAGGTTCCGTTTTCGAATTTGCTCAGGGCATGCTCCACCCCAGCCAGCTGGTCTAATATACGTTTTTCTAAAGCCATCCGATTCTCTAACTCAGTGGTCTCGGTAGCTTCCTCTTCCCTTTTGCCAAAGGGGCTACCCTCTCGCCTGTTCTCTGTAGGACGGCTAGCCTTTACTTGTTCCAATTGCTTGGTTATGCGTTTATGTTCATCCTCCAAACGATGGCGAAGTATTATGTTTGTAGCCACTTCTTTCTCCCCCTTTTTGCTTGTTACTTCTAGAATTATTCTGTTTTCCGGTTTTTTAAACTGCGAGTAAGCTATTATACTTAATGGTACTTAAGAGAGCAATGGCAGGCTTAGCAAGTTAGGTCAGCGGCACTGGCGCTTGGCGAAATGGCTCATGTTGCCACCAATTAGCACCACTGCGTCCGCGAAGGTGGCTATGGCTCAGGTCTGAAGTGTTGGGGCATGTCATACCTTAAGTGTATCCCATTCTCTTAATTTTATCAATACCTTGTTTTATATAACTTCGTCAACTGTTTTCTTCTGGGTTGGGCTAAAGCCCAGCAGACCACCGCCAAGGCAAAACCTGTTGACGGGAAGGGTAGACTTTAGTATGCTTTCTAATGATAAAATTTTTCCATCTAGTAAAATGCTTAGACTAATAGCTAGCGAACTCAAGGAACACGCCCCTTTTACTGCCTTTGGTGCCATTACTGGCATTGCCATCATGGCCATAGTAGTTGTGGCCAATGTCTCCTCCGGTATTTCCCAGACTATCTTTTATACCTTGCACCCTCTCCATATTGTCTTGAGCGCACTGGCAACCACAGCTATGTATAGAAAGTATGGTAGCCGCCGAGTCTGGGCGGTTCTCCTGGTTGGTTATTTTGGCTCCATTGGCATAGCTACCTTAAGTGATGCCGTAATTCCCTACCTGGGAGGAGCCTTGCTCGGTTTAGAAATAGAATTTGAAGTCCCCTTTATTGAAGAGTGGTGGCTCATAAATCCGGCAGCACTTACGGGCATTGCTATTGGTTACTTGAGACCGACTACCAAATTCCCGCACGCGGGGCATGTACTGCTAAGCACCTGGGCTTCACTATTCTACTTCGCCGCCTTCGGCATACTAGTTGATTGGATTCCACTGTTCCCTTTCATCTTCTTGTTTTTATTCCTGGCCGTTTGGCTCCCGTGTTGTGCCAGCGACATAGTGTTCCCCCTTTTGGTCACCGGTAAGAAGTTGCCTCCCCACCACATATAGCCTATAATCAGTATTGTCCCTTGGGGTAAAACGGAGTTATCGGTGAATCTTTCAGTCCAACTGGCACCCAAGAATAGGCGTGGCCTACTGCTGGCTAGCCCGGTGATGACGGCCTCCGGCACCTTTGGCTATGGAACAGAATATAGCCATCTGTTTGATATTGGGAGGCTGGGGGCTATTGTTACTAAGGGGACTACCCTTGAACCTAGAGACGGCAACCCTCAGCCTAGGCTGGCTGAGACGGCTGGAGGGCTACTAAATTCCATTGGGCTACAGAATATTGGTGCTAGAGCGTTAATTAAAGAAAAGGCGCCAGTTTGGGCAAGCTGGCGGCTGCCGGTCATCGTTAATATCGCCGGTGAAACAACTAGTGATTACGCTAAACTGGCCAGTGTGCTGGATGGGGTGGCCGGAATTAGTGGTCTTGAAGTAAACATTAGTTGCCCTAATATAAAGGCTGGTGGTGCTGAGTTTGGCGCTGACCCCCGCTCAGCTGCTAGGGTAACCGCCGCAGTTAGAGCCGCCACTTCCCTACCGCTACTGGTCAAGTTAACGCCAAATACTGGCGATATAGCCGGGGTAGCTATAGCTGTGGCTGAAGCCGGCGCTGACGCCATATCCCTAGTAAACACCCTTAAAGGCATGGCTATAGATATAAATAGACGACAGCCACTACTTGGTGGCATAACCGGAGGCCTATCCGGGCCAGCCATCAAACCGGTGGCGCTAGCTATGGTATATGAGGTAGCTGGTAGCGTGGATTTGCCGGTCGTTGGCTGTGGTGGCATCACTACCGCAGGCGATGCCATTGAGTTCATTATGGCTGGGGCCAGTGCTGTCCAGGTAGGCACCGCCAGTTTTACTAACCCTCGGGCTCCCCTTGATGTTCTGGAGGGAATTTTGAGGTTTATGGAAAAAGAGGGGATAGAGGATATAGCTGAGCTTATCGGCGTTGCCCGACACTAGCGTGACTTAAGAAGACGGTCTGGTATTAAGTTTTGGTGGGACTGTTTTTGTAATGCGTTTGCTTTGTCTGGATATTGGCTCCGGCACCCAGGATGTTCTACTGCTGGATACTGAGCAGTCGGTGGAGAATGCCATCCAAATGGTGCTGCCGTCACCTACGGTTTTGGTAGCTCAAAAAATAAAGGCAGCCACCGCACGCGGTGACCCCATAGTCCTTGTCGGTGAGACCATGGGTGGCGGACCCTGCACACACGCCTTGAGACGGCATCTGGGGGCGGGCTTTAAGGTTTATGCCACGCCACCGGCAGCCCGTTCCTTCAGTGATTATCTTGAGAGGGTCGCTTCCTGGGGAGTGCAGCTTGTTTCCCCTGATGAGGTCGCTGGCCTAAAGATAGACACACTCATCAGGATGGAAGATATTAATCTTGAGGTAATAGAGATGGCTTTGTCGTGCTGGGATATACGGTTTGCCCCTGATGTTGTCTCAGTGGCAGTCCTGGACCATGGCGCTGCCCCGGCTGGTGAGAGCCAAAGGTTATTCCGTTTTCGGCAGCTTGAGCATTTGCTTGAGCAAACGGGCACTCTGGAGAGCTTTATCTTTACGCCGGCTGAGCTCCCCGCCTATTTTACCCGAATGCAGGCTGTGGTTCGTAGCCTGGACAGGAAAGCCTCTTTGGTTCTTATGGATACCGGGGCGGCGGCGGTGTTGGGGGCTTCGCTAGATAGAGTTGTAGCCGCTCATCCTCACCGTCTAGCTGTGAATCTGGGCAACTCGCATGCTCTTGCCTTCCTTCTGGATGGCTCCAGAGTGCTGGGGCTTTTTGAACATCATACCTCACGGCTTTCTCAAGCTAGGCTGGAAGAGCTACTGGGGAAACTTATCTCTGGGGAGTTAGGGCTGAGGGAGGTCTGGGAGGATGGGGGGCATGGAAGCTTGGTCATGGAAAAAGGGGAGAGTCCTTTTCTGGTGGCTACTGGGCCTCGAAGGTCGCTGCTTACCTCCTCCAGCTTAAGTCCCTACTTTGCCACTCCCTTTGGTAACATGATGCTCGTCGGCTGTTTTGGCCTGGCGCAGGCGGTCGCCATTAAATTCCCCGAATGGCGGGATGAGATTGAAAGAGCCTTGCTTACCGGGTGAGGTATTATCCAGCTGTTTAATCTTCTACCAGCCTTTGCCCGGCAAGGTGTGCCTGTTTTAGGGCATTGGGGTCTTTGGTGATAGCCCCTTTCTCATCTATCCCGGAAAATACCAGCTCACCGGCAAAGGTAATATCCAGGGTTCTAAACAGGCTCTTTACTGTCGCCAGCGCCGGCCCAAACTGATTGGCTTTACTTCGGCCGCCAACAGAAATAAACAGTCCTTTCCTCTGTCGCCTATTGCCCAGTGGTGGTTTCTTGAGCTTGTATTTTCTTGCCCATAGCGCCTGGCAGCGGTCAATCATCGCCTTGAGCTGAGCCGTTACCCCCATAAAGTGGAGCGGTGATGCCAGCACTATTCGGTCTGCTCTCTCCAGCTCCAGGTAGACCGGCTGCATATCATCCTGTGTGGTGCACTCGCCTGTCTTTAAGCAGTCATCGCAGTGCTCGCAGGGAGCAATATTAAGCTCACTGGGGACGATAGTTTTGACCTCGGCTCCGTTACTTTCGGCGCCTCTTAAAACTTCAGCCAGCAGTAGGTCGGTGTTGCCGCCTCGCCGTGGGCTACCGGCAATACCAAGTACCCTCATTCCAGCTCCCCTTTAGCAAGGTTCAGAATCGCTGTCTCTCTGGCGGACATGAGGCGCTTCGGCTTAAGTGTATCATGGTCATATCCCAGAAGGTGAAGGACACCGTGAATTATGAGAATGGCTACCTCCCTTTTTACTGAATGGCGGTGCTCCCCGGCCTGTTTAACCGCCTGGGGATAGGAGATAATAACTTCACCGAGGTGGGCTATTCCATCGGGTGGGGTGGTAAAGGGGAGAAGGTCTGGCTCAGGTTCTCCTTGGGACGGTAGCATGGAAAAGGCGAGTACATCGGTAGGCTCATCTTCCCCCAGGTAGGTCTTGTTTAGCTGCTTGACTCTTCTCTGGCTGGCAATAACCAGCCCCATTTCTACACCGGGGTCGGTATGCTCAGCAGCAAGAACCTGCTCAGCGATGGCCTTAAGCCAGCTTACCTCAAGGCAGTCCTTGAGACCTTCATCAAATAAAACGTTAATTTCCATCTCAGCCGCCATCATAGCATAGCATAAAGAGAGCCCTCAAACGAGGGAGTCTAAGAGGGACTTCTCCCCTCTTTTATTACTTCCCTCTCTCCTTTGTTTAAAGGATGACTTAATATAAAGGGGGTGTTTAAGAGGGGCGGTAGCCCCTCTTTTTAATCTCTCCCCCCGTTGTTTGAACTAGGGAGTCCGAGAGGGGCGTCAGCCCCTCTTCTTCTATTTCCCCATCTCCTTTGAAGGAGAGGGGGATTAAGGGGGCGAGGTTGCTAAAAAATCAAACAGGTTTGAGCAAAGTGGCAGCTTGTGATATATTAAACCATAGGGAGGGGTCGCATAGTGGTCTAGTGCGGGCGCCTGCTAAGCGCTTACCCTGGGAAACCGGGGTCGAGGGTTCAAATCCCTCCCCCTCCGCCAATTAGACTTCAGGGCTGAAGAACATTAAACAGGCTGTCGGCTCTTCCTCGTCTTGATTTTAGTCTAGCTATCCTTCATAATTCTTGCATATATTTCGGAGCTAAAGATTATGTCTTACTATCATATCTGGACCATAGGCTGCCAGATGAATAAGGCCGAGTCGGAGCGGCTGGGTAGTTTCCTGGAGCAGCTGGGCTACCAGCCTACTGCCGTCGCTGAGGAGGCTGACCTTATTGTGCTTAATAGCTGTGTCGTGCGCCAGAGCGCTGAGAATCGTGCCATAGGTAAGCTGGATGCTCTTAGGTCCCTGAAAAGGTCACGCCCTGACTTAACACTGGCGGTAACCGGCTGCCTGGTAAACTCCGACCTTCAGAAGCTCAAGGAGAGGTTTCCCCATGTTGACCACTTCTTTAAGCCCGGAGGCTATCCGCAGTGGCTTACGGGGCAGGACCAACCGCTCAGGGTCTTACCTGACAAGCCGTCACCCAGCACCTTTGTCCCCATAGCTCAGGGCTGCAATAACTTCTGCTCCTATTGTATTGTTCCCTACCGTCGTGGCCGGGAAAAGAGCCGGCCGGTTGAGGAAATATTTTGTGAGGT
>DAOVGW010000058.1 GCA_030672225.1 Dehalococcoidales bacterium
TCAACAGTTTCTATCATGTCAAAGAGCATTACCGCCTTTTTGACCTTGTTCCTCTGCAGGTGACCGATAAAATGCCACCTGGCTCTGGTACCCACTACCTGGTAAGCCTCTTCGGCTTCCTGGACATAGTTTTCCCCGATAATCTTTACCCCGGCTGTAACAGCCTCCAGAACCTCGGCTGGCTTCCTTGCCTTGGCGGCAACCACCAGTTCCACCCCTTGGGGTAGTTCAGCTAATATCTGGCTAACATTCTGTTTAATCATTTCAGTTTCCGGCCGCACTGAGGGCAATAAACCATGCCATCACTTACTTCATTTTGACAGCTGGGGCAGTAATGCCCGGCGGCTTTCCTTTTGCCATTGCCAGTTGCCCATCTTGGGGACTTACTATGGCGAACTAGAGAAGATAGCTCTTCTTGACTCATAATCTTCCTGGCTAGCTCTGGCTTAAGCTCCTTGGCGACCTCAAAACTTTCGTGGCAGGTGGTGCAGACTAGAAACTGCTTCTTTGAATACTGGAAGGTGGGCACAAAGTATATGGTAAACTTCTTCCGCTCTTGCTCAACTGAAAACACCCCGCGTGTTCTACAGTCGGGGCATTTCATAGTGATATAGCCCAAACGGTCATAATAGCCTTTATTGCCAAAGAGAAAAAGCCACATCTGTCTTCCAGTAGGTAGGAATTAAATGTCTATTCTTACTCTATCACAAATAGGGCTAAAGGGTCAGCTCCTCAAGAACCGAAATAGAGCCTCCCTACTAAGTGAAACCTTTGTCTCATCCACTTTAATATAAAGGTAGTGGATGAGATGGTAGCGGTCCCCCCACACCCCAAAGCCATACGACACCGTCATCCAACGGGTCAACGGCATATAAATTGTCGCCTATAACAGCTAAATTAAACCCAATACCGCCCATATAAATATAAGACGACAGCAGATATCCATCCCTCAGTGCTTTTACTTGAAGGATGCATGCCAATTCCTGAGATGATTTACCCGGATATGCTGTATCTGTATCATCCTGCGCAAGCCAACTAGTTAGCTCGCTAAGCGATGCAAAGTGCCTGGGGTCTTTCACCTTGTTCAACTCTTCTGATAACGTTGAGACTTCCGCTTGTGCTGTTGCCAGTTCTCCTTCCAGCCTTGTGACCTCAGCTTCAGCCGTTGCCAGTTCTCCTTCCAGCCTTGTGACCTCCGCTTGTGCCGCTGTCAGTTCTCCCTCTAGCCTTGTGACCTCAGCTTCAGCCGTTGCCAGTTCTCCTTCCAGCCTTGTGACCTCAGCTTCAGCCGTTGCCAGTTCTCCTTCCAGCCTTGTGACCTCCGCTTCCTCTGCTGCCAGGTCTGATTCTAGAGTGGAAACAGTGCCTTCAAGGGTAGAAACAGTCCCCTCAAGAGTGGAAACATTCCCTTCCAAAGTAACTATCTCAGACTCAGCAGCCTTTAGGTTACTGGATTCTTGAAAATATAAAAACAAACTCGCTGCGAGTCCCGCTACTAAGACACCAGTAATTGAAATGCTTATCCATTTGTTCATGGCTGTTCCTCCTTTCTTACACAAGATTCTTACCGAAAACCATTAACTGAAATAATTGCTGCCTGTTTACTCATTTTTCGTTTCCCCTTTCTTATATGATAACTTTACTGTATGCCACTAGCTAAAACACTATTTACATCAGCACAATCTCATTACCCTATGGTGTCTTGAATGAAGAGCTTGATTTCATCAATAGGAATGGCAAAATTAAGGCCTTCAGCAAACATTCTCTCGCCATCAATGCCCGCCAGAAATACTTTCCATGTATTGATGCCAATAACCTCTCCCTTAAGGTTAACCAAAGGGCCACCGCTATTACCCGGATTCACCGCCGCATCAGTCTGAATATATTCAAGGAAATCTCCGGTGTAGTAATCGGTAACTCGGATGGCCGAGACTATACCCCTTGTAAATGTAGCTGGCTCGCCAATGCGAAACTGATACGGGTAGCCTATGGCAACGACTTGCTCGCCAACAGTGATGTCCGCTGATGAACCCAACACAGCCGCGGGGAAATCGGTGCGGTTAGACACTATCTCTACTATGGCCAAATCTCGGTATGCATCCTCGGCTACAATAGTAGCATCATATGTTGTGCCATCCATTAGCGTAATTTCAACTGAAATAGCGTCGTCTATTACATGTTGATTGGTAAGCACATACCCGGTGTTACTGATTATTACCCCAGAACCTCCACCGTACCAGCCATCACCTAGGTCAGCTTCAATCATTACCACGGATGGCTGTACCATAGCCACCACATCCATCACGGCACGGTCATGGGCTTCCAGAGCTGAAACATCCCCTTCCAGAGCTGAGACATTACCTTCCGCAGCTGAGAGGTTCCCTTCTAGAGTAGAAACATCTCCTCCTAGCGTGGAAACATTACCTTCCAGTGCGGAAACACCCCCTTCCAGTGTGGAGACATTACCTTCCAGAGTGGAGACATCCCCTTCCAGAGTGGAAACATCACCCTCCAGAGTTGAAATACCCTCTCCCAGAGTGGAAACATTACCTTCCAGAGTGGAAAGATTCCCTTCTAGATTGGAAATATCCACTCCCAGGATGGGAACATTGCCTTCAAGAGCAGCTATTCTAGACTCAGCTTCATTTAGGTTACTGCTCTCTTGTAGATAAAATACCCCGTTAGTAATAGTGCCAATTGTTAGAATGACAATAATTGGAATGACCACCCATTTATTCATTTTGCTCATTTTTGTTCCCCCTTCCTATGAAATCTTATTTAAGCCAGTAGCTTAAGACACCGGCTAGCTTGGTATCTGTTATACTCTTCGTCATACCACTTGTCAATGCCTTGAGCTACCTTTGCTTGAGTGCTATAGTATGTTTAGTGGAGCTAGCCTTCGGCAGGGAAGGAAATTAGATTAACAAAACACTTGACTTTTGCCAGCTTTTTGTTAAAAATTGAGGGCTTTTGCATGCGGGGAAGTGCCGGAATTGGCAGACGGGCGCGGCTTAGGACCGCGTGCCTTAAAGGCGTGGGGGTTCGAGTCCCCCCTTCCCCACCACCAGAGAAGGGGCAGCCGCTGAGGCATCCGGGGAAGCTGGCACAGGGGCTTGCACTTGCAGCTTGTGACTGGTATAATAGAGCTTTGAGGGTGCCGTGTAATAGTGGCGAGACTAAAGCCTCTTGTTCCTATACGGGGTGAGGGGTTTTTTAATAGGTTTTAGAGGGTTCGGTAGTGGTCAAAAAGCAAGAGCAACAGAAAGGTGAAGGCAAAAATCCGGAGACAATGCGCCATTCAGCGGCTCATATTATGGCTGAGGCGGTGCAGTCCTTCTTCCCTGATGCCAAGTTTGGCATTGGACCGGCTATTTCAGACGGCTTTTACTACGACTTTGACCTGCCCCGTCCACTTGTCCCTGATGATTTAGCGGCTATTTCGGCCAAGATGGAGGAGATAATCACTTCAGACTTACCCTTTGTTGACGAGGAAGTGACCAAAGAGGAGGCACGAAAGCTGTTTGCCGAGCAACCCTATAAGCTAGAGCTCATTGATGAAATCCCGGATGAGGAAGTCAGCTTGTACCGACAGGGCACATTTGTTGATTTATGCCGCGGCCCCCATGTTACTTCTACCGGGGAAATAAAGGCTTTCAAGCTACGAAGCATTGCCGGCGCCTACTGGCGGGGTGATGAGCACCGTCCTATGCTGCAGAGGATATACGGTATTGCTTTTGATACTGAAGAGGCGCTTTCGGAGCATCTTAAAAAACTTGATGAAGCCGCCAGACGGGACCATAGAAGACTGGGCCGGGAGCTTGACCTGTTCAGCATTAATGAGCAGGCCGGTCCCGGGCTGGTTTGCTGGCATCCCAAGGGAGCCGTTATACGCCGTATTATTGAGGATTTTTGGAAGGATGAACACACTAAACGGGGCTACGATATTGTCTATACTCCCCATATTGCCAAGCTGGATTTATGGAAAACCAGCGGTCATTGGGAATTTTACCGCGATTATCTCTACAGCCCAATGGAGGTGGAGGGAGAGGAATATATCATTAAGCCAATGAATTGCCTCTTTCACATCTTAATTTATAAGACCAAACTCAGAAGTTACCGTGAGCTACCACTGCGTTATGCCGAGCTGGGCACGGTCTATCGCTATGAGCGCTCCGGGGTGCTACACGGTCTATCCAGAGTCAGGGGCTTTACCCAGGATGATGCCCATATTTTCTGCCGCTTTGACCAGCTAGAAGACGAAATAGTTGCCGTTTTAGAGCTAGCCCTCTTTATGATAGATACCTTTGGTTTTACCAGCTATAAGGTTCTACTTTCTACCCAACCCGAAAAGTATGCTGGCACCACCGAGATGTGGGATAAGGCTATAGAGACCCTGGCTCAGGCTCTTGAGCGGCAAAAGATTGCCTATAATATAGACCCCGGTGAGGGCGTATTCTACGGACCAAAGATAGATATTAAGTTCGAGGATGCTGTTGGCCGGGCATGGCAGGGGCCTACCATTCAGGTTGATTTTAACCTGCCTCAACGCTTTGGCGTCACCTACATTGGAGAAGACGGCAAGGAACATTCGGTAGCCATGGTTCACCGCACTGTGCTGGGTAGCATGGAGCGCTTTCTGGCCTCGCTCATTGAGCACTATGGAGGCACCTTCCCGGTGTGGCTGGCACCAGTCCAAGTAGCAGTGATACCGGTGGCCGACCGCCATCTGGACTATGCGCATAAGCTGGAGACAGAACTGAAAAATGAAAGGGTGCGCGTCCAGGTCGATGACCGGCAAGAGACGGTAAACCAGAAAATCAGGCAGGCGCAACTCAGTAAGATACCATATATGCTGGTAATCGGTGATAAAGAAGTGGCTGCCTCAACCGTTTCCGTTCGCTTGCTAAGTGGTAAACAGCGAGCTGACCTGCCCTTTGATAGTTTCAAAGAGACCATCAGCCAAGCTATAATAGACAAGACAAAGGAATTAGGGTTATAATTTGATTAGCCTCAGCCATTATGCTATAGTCCATTTTTAAGTAACCTATCTTGTAGGAGGTAAGTAGGGACATAATTAAAAGGCTTCGGGTTAACGAAATGATTAGAGGCAAGGAGGTCCGCCTCGTGGGGGAGAAGGGGGAGCAGTTGGGTCTTATGCCCCTATATCAGGCACGGGAAATATCCAAGAAGCAGAACCTTGACCTGGTTGAAGTAGCGCCTACGGCAGTGCCTCCGGTATGCCGCCTGATGGACTACGGCAAGTATAAGTACGAGCAAACCAAGAAAGAACGTGAGGCCAGGAAGAGCCAGAAACTCTCACTACTACGGGAGGTTAGATTACGCCCCAAGATAGGTGAGCACGATTTTGAAGCTAAAGCACGCTCAGCAAGGAAGTTCCTGGAAGGTGGCGACAAGGTTAAGGTAACAATAATGTTCAGGGGGCGTGAGAATACTCACCCTGAGCTTGGTTTGCGGTTGCTGGAGAGGATGCTGGAATCACTAAAGGAATTAGCCTTAGTTGAGAAGCAACCAACCAGAATGGGGGCAAGGTTACATTTAATCCTGTCACCGCAGGCTGGTTACATGGCTAGAATAAAGGAAGAGATAAAGAAAGGTCAGGATGCCAAAACTTAAAACACATAAAGGAGCCCAGAGCCGCTTTCACATTACTGGTAGCGGAAAAGTTATGCGTACCAAAGGTGGTAAGAGCCATCTGCGTCGCAAGAAATCGAGGCAGGCAAAACGGCTTTTTGACGAGAAGATACCACTGCATCCCCATGATAGGGTCCGCATAAAAAGACTTATACCCTACGGAACCGGTTAGATAGGAGACATGTTTTGCGAGTAAAGAAGGGCACAACCGCACATCGGCGACATAAGAAGGTCCTGGCCATGACCAAGGGGCACAGG
The DNA here is from genome assembly GCA_030672225.1 of Dehalococcoidales bacterium. Classification (GTDB taxonomy): domain Bacteria; phylum Chloroflexota; class Dehalococcoidia; order Dehalococcoidales; family ARS1013; genus ARS1013. Next base: position 5,911 of record DAOVGW010000058.1, read on the forward strand.
GCAACCAGGCATTCCCTTTATCGCCGTGCTCATGAGTCTATGCTCCACTCCTTAAGCTATGCCTACAGCCACCGCCGAGAGCGAAAGGGTGACCTGAGACGTCTGTGGATTTCGCGGATTAATGCCGCCAGTAGAGCTCACGGGCTCACCTATAGCCAGTTCATGAACAGCCTAAAAAAGTCTTGTATTGAAATCAATCGCAAGATGCTAGCCGATATGGCAGTTAGAGAGCCAGCCGCTTTTGCCGAGTTGGTCCGTCTTGGGCAGAGTGCTTGAGATAAAGTCCAAAGCTAACACAGCGGTCTTTAACCCCCAGCATATAGATTTATCCACCAGCAGGGCTTCTCCGCTTTGCCCTATCTCATGCCTGAGACCACTCGTTGTCTGGCTAACATAGCTCGCATACCTGATAAAGGCGGTAAACTCATCCCCTGTGATATATGCCTGCGGCTGTGCCCCGCCGGCAAAGAAGGCTAAGATAAAGCGACCCTGAAGGGGATTTGAGCTTCCTCCCACAGCCGCCATTTTACGCTGCTGCTTCTTTGGCAGCACAGAGGAAGGCGGTAAACCCGGCAAATACAAATCAACTTGCGTCTTGTAGTATAATAGTGAAGCTGGTTGGGTTGGCTCTCTTACAGCTGGGCAGCAAACCATAAACTTAAGAAGGAGGATTACCAGATGGAATGGGGAATGGCAAACCGTATGGCACAACTAATCCAATCGGACGGGCACGCCCTGTTTTTACCAGTAGACCATGGATACTTTCAAGGCCCCACCAGAAGGTTGGAAGAACCGCGTAAGACTATTGAGCCACTTCTGCCTTATGCTGATGCAATCTTCATTACCAGGGGTGTGTTACGCTCATCAGTAGACCCCGACAACACTAAACCAATTATTCTA
>DAOVGW010000016.1 GCA_030672225.1 Dehalococcoidales bacterium
GGTATTGTCCAGCGGGCCGGGGGAGGCTTCGGAGTGGTACTGGATGGTGAAGATGGGCAGTTCTTTGTGTCTTAAGCCTTCCACCGTGCCGTCATTCAGGTTTATATGGCTCACCTCAAGACCGTCTTTAAGACTGTCAGGAGAAACGGCATAGCCGTGGTTCTGGGCAGTAAAATGAATTCTGCCGGTAGCTAAATCTCGCACCGGGTGGTTGCCGCCGCGGTGACCGAACTTCAGCTTGAAGGTCCTGGCACCAAAGGCTCGGGCAATTAGCTGGTTCCCCAGGCAGATACCCATAATTGGCCTTTTGCCAACGAGCTTCTTGACTGTAGCCACAATATAATCTAGCAATTCCGGGTCACCCGGCCCCGGGGAGAGTAGAATGCCGTCGGGTTTTAGCTTAAGAATTTCCTCGGCTGAGGTGGTGGCCGGGACAGCCGTTACCCGGCAGCCCAGATGGGAAAGCAAGCGCAGAATATTGTATTTTAGACCGCAGTCCAGAACTACTATATTATATGAAGGCTTTGAATCAACCAGTTCCGGTTGCCACTGGTAGGGAGCATTGGTAGTAACTTGCTTTACATAATCAATAGTGCCGTAGTTGGGCAGTTTCTTTAGTTCTTCTAGGGCCTGCTCGGGAGTCTTATCGCTGGTTATGATGCCCATCATCACCCCTACCGAGCGAAGCCGGCGTGTGATAGCCCGGGTATCCACACCACTTATGCCGGGGATGTTACTCTCTAACAGATATTGGTGAAGAGTGCTGGCGCTCAGATAGTGATTGGGCTGAGGGCACTCGTCCCGGACGATAAAGCCCCTCACCTGGATTTTGCTTGATTCAAAGTCCTCATTATTGATGCCGTAGTTGCCGATGAGGGGATAGGTGGGTACGACAATCTGCCCGGCATAGGATGGGTCGGTCAGTATCTCCTGGTAGCCAATCATGCTGGTATTAAAGACCACTTCACCGAAAGTGTCAGTCTCAGCACCAAAGGTGTAGCCGTGATAAACCGAACCATCTTCCAAGACTAAGACTGCCTTTTTAGCCATAATTCACTTGATTATTAGCCCTTCGTCTTTATAAACCAGCTTCCCCTGATATATGGCTGCCATTACCTTGCCCTTTAGCTTTTCGCCATTAAGTGGAGTATTTTTGCCCTTGGAAGCAAAATCACTGGTATCTACCAGCCACTCCCTGTTTGGGTCAAAAATGGTAACCTCAGCTGGAGCTTCGACTTCCAGGCTGCCCAGCTTGCCATATCCAGTGCCAATAATCTTGGCTGGCCCGCAGGTGAGCTTGGCAATTAGCATAGCCAGCGTTAGCTCCCCGGCATGAACCAGGCTCATAAGGCTGCCCAGTGCCGTTTCCAAGCCACTGATGCCAAAAGGAGCCAGGGCAAACTCCGAGAGCTTATCATTTCCGGTGTGGGGAGCATGGTCAGTGGCGATAATATCAATAACACCCTCCTTCAGTCCATAAATCAAAGCCTCTATATCCCGCTTGGTTCTTAAGGGTGGACTTACCTTGGCATTGGTGTCATAGCCGAGCACCTTCTCCTCAGTCAGGGTGAGATGATGGGGAGTAACCTCGGCGGTAACCCTGATGCCCTTCTCCCTGGCACGGCGAATAAGCTCAACCGAGCCTTCGGTTGTAGTATGTGCAATGTGCAGGCGAGCACCGGTGAGCTCAGCCAGGGCCAGGTCACGGGCAACTATACTCTCCTCGGCAGCGGCTGGTATCCCACAAAGCCCCAGCCTGGTGGCTATGATACCCTCGTTCATCTGCCCATTCTCACTAAGGGCGGTATCCTCACAGTGGTCAATAACAGGCAGTCCAAAGGCAAGGCTGTATTCCATTGCCTGACGCATCAGGCGTGAACTCCTTAGCGGCTGACCGTCATCACTGAAGGCAATCGCCCCGGCCTGGGCCAGTTCTCCCATCTCGGCTAGTTCTTTCCCCTTCCCGCCTCTGGAAATACAACCAACAGGCAGAACACGGACTACACCTTCGCTAGCTGCCACTGACTTTACATAATCTATAGTAGCTTGGCTATCCAGGGGCGGGTTGGTATTGGGCATACAGCAGATAGTGGTAAAGCCACCCCTGGCAGCGGCTCGGCTGCCGCTGGAGATGGTCTCCTTCTCCTCAAAACCGGGTTGTCTTAAGTGGCAGTGGAGGTCAATAAAACCGGGGCAGACTATTAGGCCTTCGGCGTTAAGAACATCGTAATCTGAGTCGGGTAGACTAACCTGGCCACTGCCCAGCCCCAAGATTTTACCCTCAGAAATTATCAAATTGCCAATTTCATCTATCCCCTGGCTGGGGTCAATTATACGACCGCCCTGGATTAGTAAAGGTTTAGTTATCATCGGCTACCCCCGGCTAGTAGATAAAGTAAAGCCATACGCACCGCTACCCCGTTTGTTATCTGCTCATTTATGACCGATTGCGGGCCCTGGGCTACAGCTAAAGAAATCTCAATGTCCTCATTTACCGGACCGGGATGAAGAACTATGGCGTCAGCCTTAGCCTTAGCCAGCCTGGCCTCGGTAAGCTGATATAGCTTTACATACTCACGGATGCTGGGCAGCAATCCGCTTTGCTGTCTTTCCTGTTGCAAGCGTAGTGTCATAACCACATCGGCCCCGCAAAGAGCCGACTCAATTTCAGGCTCAATGTGAACCTTGGGAAAGTGATGCTGTACTACATCTAAACCAGCGGGCAAAAGGGTAAAGGGACAGCACACGCTCACCTCAGCTCCCATGGCAGTTAACCCCCAGATATTGGAACGGGCAACCCGGCTGTGCTTAATATCGCCGATTATGACCACCTTGAGCCCTCTAATGCTTCCCTTGTGCTCACGGATAGTGTAGAGGTCAAGCAGCGCTTGAGTAGGATGCGCATGCCAGCCATCGCCAGCGTTAACCATGCTTGCCCGCATGTACCTGGCGGTGATATAGGGAGCTCCCGAATGAGAGTGCCGCATGACCACTATATCAGCCCCCAGTGCTTCAAGTGTGGCAAGGGTATCAACCAGGGATTCACCCTTGACCACGCTGCTTGCTTGAGCGCTCAGGCTTATCACATCAGCACTCAAATTCTTGGCTGCCAGCTCAAAGGATGAGCGGGTGCGGGTGCTGGACTCATAGAACAGGGTAATCACCGTCTTACCGCGAAGGGCAGGTACCTTTTTGATTGGCCGCGATAGCACCTCCTTCATGGCATCGGTCGTTTCCAGGACAAGCTCTATTTCCGCCGGGGCAAAATCATCAAGGTCAAGTATATGGCGGCGTTGCCATACCGAGGTTGTCGCTAATATCTCTGGTTTTACCTCTGGAGCCAGTTCATCCTTTTGCTTAACCTCCCTCATGACTCTCCTCCTTAACCGACGGCGTGGGAATGATGGCTACTTCATCTACGCCATCAACTTCCTTGAGCTGAACCTGTATCTCCTCATGCCTTGCGCTAGGCATATTCTTGCCGACATAGTCGGCTCGTATCGGCAGTTCGCGGTGACCGCGGTCAATAAGCACCGCCAGCTGGATGGCTTGCGGGCGTCCCAGGTCAATAAGGGCATCCATAGCCGCCCGGGTACTGCGTCCGGTATAGAGAACATCATCAACCAGGACAATTACTCTGCCCGAAACGCCGATTGGAATATCGGTGCTTTTAACGATTGGTTGAAGGCCAAGTGAATTAAGGTCGTCTCTATAGAGGCTGAAGTCTAAAGCACCAACCGGTATTTTTGCCCCCTCAAAGTGCTCTATGTTAGCCGCCAGCCGCCTGGCAAGAGGCACACCGCGGGTGCGCATGCCAACCAGAATCAGGCGCTCGGTGGATTTATTAAATTCAATGATTTCGTGGGCAACACGGGCCAGGGTTCGCCTGATGTCTTCAGCGGTCATTATAATTTTATTAGCCATAAAAATAACCCCTTACCTTGGCTGGCAAGAGGTCTTGCTGGTTAATTTATTTCCCTTGCCAGCCTCACTGGACTAGCTTAAAGGTGTAATCTTATTCTATTCTTAATTGTTTTAGATTATACCACATTAAAAGAATTATAGCAATACTTTATGCTTAAAAAATACAAAGATTAACCCCGAAACAACCTCATTTATACAAACTTGACATAAAGTTGGAAACGAATCCAAAGCTAACCAGCTACGAATCGTTTCCAAAATTTTTTATTACTATTTTCTAAAGCTAATCACGAAGGAATTGTTTCCTGAGAATTTTTGCGATTCCTTTTTCTCCTTTGAACTCCTCTACCCCAATGCTATAATGGGTATGAATGGACATTCTGGAGAAGCTTAATCCGGCGCAAAGGGAAGCAATTTAGGCCATGACTGAATGGTATCCAAAAGACGATAAACCACTCAACCCGAAACAGAAAGAGGCGGCAGAGACTATTCAGGGACCCGTACTCATTTTGGCGGGTCCCGGTAGTGGCAAGACCAAGGTAATCACCTATCGCGTGGCTTACCTTATTAAGGTCTGTGGCATTAGCCCCCGGCACATCATGGCCGTTACCTTTACCAATAAAGCGGCCAGGGAAATGGGGGAAAGGCTCAACCGGCTACTTGGCGGCCAGGCTAAGGAGCTAACACTGGGTACCTTTCACGCTATTTGCGCCCGTATCCTGCGCCGTGATGGCCGGGCTATAGGTATTGCCCCCGGCTTTGTCATCTATGATGCCGAAGACCAGCTCAAGCTCATTAAAAGGGCTACCCAAGGTGTGAGCCTTGACCCCAAACAGTATGCCCCACCCCGGATTCGCTCAAGCATTTCCGCCGCCAAGAGCCAGATGTTATCGCCCAAGGACTACATGGAGCAGGGCACCAGCTATTTTGATGAGGTGGTGGGCAGGGTTTATGAGCGCTACCAGCAATTGCTTACTGAGAGTAGCGCCCTTGACTTTGACGACCTGCTGATGAAGGTAGTTGAGCTATTTAGGGACCACCCTGAAGTTCTGACTAAATACCAAGAGAGATACCGGCACATCATGGTGGATGAGTTTCAGGATACCAACCTTACCCAGTATGAGCTGGTAAAGCAGCTATCAGGGAAGTATCGCAATATATGCGTCGTTGGCGACCCCGACCAGTCAATCTACTCGTGGCGATTTGCTGACATGCGTAACATCCTTAACTTTGAGAAGGATTATCCCGATACTAAAGTGGTGCTGCTGGAGCAGAACTATCGCTCAACCAAGAGGGTCCTGGAGACAGCAGCCTATGTAATCTCAGCCAATGGACAGCGCCAGCCCAAGAGGCTATGGACCAATAATGAGCCAGGTGAGCTAACTACAGTTGTTGAGACCTATAACGAGCAAGGGGAAGCCCAGTTTGTAGTCAGTGAAGTTAGCCGCCTAGTGGAGCAGGGTAAAGCCCGTCTTTCCGACTGTGCCGTGATGTATCGCACCAATGCCCAGTCAAGAGCCCTTGAGGAGGCCTTTATCCGCTACGGAACACCCTATAAGCTGGTAGCCGGCACCCGCTTCTATGAGCGCCGAGAGGTTAAAGACATCATCGCCTATCTCAGGCTTATCCAGAACACCCGTGACAGTGTTAGCCTGTTAAGGGTCATCAATGTTCCCCAGCGCGCCATAGGCAAGCGTAGCCTGAGTGAGCTATCCAGTTGGGCGAAGTCTAAGGGAGTATCTCTATATGATGCCTTAAAACTTATCTCTTTATCCAATGGTGATGAAACTGAGAGCCATAAGCCGCCGTTTAGCCCTCGCACCACCAGAGCATTGACTGGGTTTTTTAGCTTAATGAAAGAGCTTATTGACCAAGGTAAAAAGCTTAACCTGGCTCATCTGCTTAATTTAGTGGTAAAAAGCTCAGGCTACAGGCAGTATATACTAAAAGAGACGGATGGGGAGGAGCGCTGGGATAATATCCTTGAGCTTGGCAGTGTCGCCAGTCAATATGGCGGCTTAAAACCCAGGGAGGGGCTGGCTGCTTTTCTGGAGGGGGTAGCGCTAGTGTCAGATGTTGACGGGCTTAATGAAAGTATTGACGCAGTAACCCTGATTACACTCCATCAGGCTAAGGGCTTAGAATTTCCGGTGGTATTTATTGTTGGTATGGAGGAGGGGATTCTACCGCACTTCAGGTCGTTTGATAGCCCGGAACAGATGGAGGAGGAGCGGCGGCTCTGTTACGTTGGCATCACCAGAGCCAAGCACCGGGTGTACCTGGTCCATGCCTTTCGCCGCCGCCTGATGGGCTTAAGCACCGTAAATAGCCCTTCACGTTTCCTGGAGGATATACCACGGCACCTGATTGCGAGTGCTGAGGCGTGGCAGGGGCAAGAGAGTCAGCCAGTAGGCAAAGCCTACCCCTGGGCTAGTGAACCCACATCTGCTACTATCATTCCTGAGTTAAGCCCCGGCGACCGCGTCCGCCATGCCCAATTTGGCGAAGGGTTGGTAATAAGCTCTCGGCCTGTAACCGACGATAACGAGGTGGTGGTTGCCTTCCGGGGGGTGGGGATTAAAAAGCTCCTTTTAAGCTTCGCCAAACTTGAGAAGGTAGAATAAGCCATGCCGATTAAGGTTTTAGCCAAAGAACT
>DAOVGW010000057.1 GCA_030672225.1 Dehalococcoidales bacterium
TAGGATACTTCCCAAGCAAGCAATGTCATATGACAGCCATATATATGAACTCACAGTTCACCTAAAGTGATACTAAAACTCCTGTCTGCCCTCAATGGCACGACTTAGGGTAACATCATCGGCGTATTCCAGCTCGGTGCCAAAGGGAAGTCCCCTTGCTAAGCGGGTAACCAGGATGCCTGTAGGTGAAATAAGGCGGTTTAGATACATGGCGGTCTGCTCTCCCTCAAGGGTAGTGTTGGTGGCTATGATGGCTTCATTAACCTGGCCATTTTTTAGCCGCTCCATAAGCTCCCCGATTCTAATATCATCGGTGCCTATTCCCTCGGTGGGCGAGATAGCGCCGTGGAGCACATGGTATAGCCCCTTGTAAATCCCGACATGCTCCAGAGCCAGGATGTCCTGGGGTTGTTCCACAATGCAAATCTTAGCCTGGTCTCGCCCTGTGCTGCGGCAGATGGGGCATAGCTCAGTATCTGTGATATTAAAGCAAGTTGAGCATAGTCTGGTCTCGGTTCTAACAGATAGTATCGCCTCGGCTAACTCTCTGGCTTGTTCATCAGGGGCACGAAGCAGGTAGTAGGTAAGACGCTGGGCGCTCTTGGGGCCGATGCCAGGTAATTTACTAAGCTCCTGGATGAGTTTATTTACTGAGTCAGCGCCGGCTTGGGGGATTCTATCCAATTCTGGCCCTCCTTGACCTTTATTCGGTTATCCCCGGGATTTTAAAACCCCCGGTTAGCTTGTCCAGGTGCTTGGCAGCCAGTTTCCTAGATTTATCAAGCGCTTCGCTTACTGCCTTTAGCACCAGTTCTTCCAGGTGGTCTATCTTGTCAGGATCTATCACCTCGGGTGATATGGTGATGGACAGTATTTTTTGCTGACCACTTGCAGTGACCCTGACGGCGCCTTTGCCTGACTGCGCTTCAACGACCATTTTGGCCAGTTCTTTTTGAGCCTTATCCAGCCGTGATTTAAGCTCTAGTGCCTTACCTATCATTGAAAGGTTCATTTCTCCTCCATATTAATAATTTGGGCTCCCATTTTTTGGGCTTCCCGCACCAGGTGATTTTCTTCCGGTTCATAAACACAGCGCACCTGGCAGGGATGTCCCAGGAATTTGCTTATAACTTCAGCAGTTATTCTCTTATTTTCCAGCTCCTCTATCTTATCCTTATGGTAGGAATATCTAAAGGTTAGGGTTACAGTATCGTCTTCAAGGGCGATTGGTTTAACCCCGGCGCTCCTTAAAATAGCAACAGCCGGTGTTCTTTTGATGCTTTCTGGAGCCTGTTCAATAACCTGTCTCCAGTTTAGTCTCAAGTGTTCCAATTGGCTACCTGGCTCTGATATGGTAGTAGGGGCCACCTTGGTTACTTCTGAGGCAACACTGACTGGCTCAGGCTTGGCTATTCCCTTCTTAGGAGGTTGGGGTGGGGTAACCGCCTCTTTGGGCTTAGTAAATTCGCCTTCAGCTTGAGGAGTTGGTGTTTCCCTTCTCCCAGCTTCAGTCAGGGTGCAGTCAACCAGCGCCAGCTCTAGGGGCAGGCTGGAAGAGTAACTATCAAAACCCGGCTCAAGCTGGCTAAAGAGCTTGACCGCCTTTAGAATCTGCTCAAGGGAAGTCCTTGAGGCTAGGTCCTTTAGTTCGGCGAGCTCCTCAGTGGTAAAGTCCAGGTCTTTATCACCGCCGGTCTTTACCAGTAGCAGTCCCCTGAGGTAGGCCGCCAGCTCGCGGCTGAATTGCTTTAGGTCAAGGCCATCACTACTTACTGCATTTATTATTTTCATTCCAGCGGCGATATCATTATTTACAATATGTCTTAATAGCTCTTTGACCCGCTCGTCCCCGGTAACACCCAGGATAGCCTGAACTTGGTTGAGGCTAATGTCAGGGCCGTAGTAGGCAAAAAGCTGCTCAAGCAGGTTTTCGGCATCCCGCAGGCTGCCGGTGGCGCTCCTGGCAATAAGCCGCAGTGCTTCTGGTTCCATTTTGATGCCTTCGGTAGAGGAGATACGGTTTAGCTTTAGTATTATATCTTTTTGGCCAAGGCGCCGGAAATCAAAACGCTGGCACCTGGAGGCGATGGTGGGTAGGACTATGTGGGTTTCAGAAGTAGCCAGGACAAAGATGACATATGGCGGTGGTTCCTCAAGCGTCTTAAGAAGTGCGTTAGAAGCACTGGTGCTGAGCATATGGACTTCATCTATGATATAAACCTTATACTGAGCCTGATTCGGTGCGTAGTTAACCCTTTCCCGAAGGGCTCTAATATCATCAACGCCGGTGTTTGAGGCGGCATCAATCTCAATTACATCAAGAGCCCGGCCCCCGGTGATTGCCTGGCACATGGAGCAGGTATTACACGGCTCACCCTTACCACTGCTCAGGCAGTTTACCGCCTTAGCCAGGATGCGGCCGGTGCTGGTCTTGCCGGTGCCTCTTGGTCCACAAAAGAGGTAGGCGTGGGAGACACGACCGCTACTTAGGGCATTTAGCAGTGTTCGGGTAACATGCTCTTGGCCGACTACCTCAGCCAAAGTTTGCGGACGCCACTTACGATAGAATACTTGGGATACCATTTTCTCGCACTATATTATACTCCAAATTGTTCCATTTCCAAAGAGAACTTCGGGTAGCAAAGTGTTAAATTAAGTTTTGCCCATCAAAAAATTATCCCCTCTCATCTTGAGGAGAGGGGATAAGCAGGCAAGATAATAAAATTTCTTGAAGCAGGCTCAAGCCTGGCTAATTATAATAGCGAGGGTATGTCCTTGGCTGCCTCTTCAATTCCTTGAAGCTTGGCCGCTACTTCCTTTTGCCTCCGTTTAATTACCGGCACAAGGTCGGTTGATTGAGTATAGTATTTTCTGACCTTTCCCACATCACTGAGTTCAGACAGTATTAGTGTTATATCCAAGACACCCCTTTCCCTTGGATAATCGCCATTCCTTATTATGGCGTTGGGCGCCAGTTCTCTTAGCCAATCACCGAGGTCTTTAACCAGGTCCATGTTCATTTCCTTGGCTGGCGCCGAGATGAGGTATAGGGCTCTGCCGGCATCCTTGGGGTCACACCTGATTGATAGTTCGCTTATAGCTTCATCCATCGCCTGAATTCCCTTGTGGGTTTCGATACTTTTGGCTCTGAAGTTAAGAGTTCTCTCAAAGGGTAACTTAATTAGCTTTAGTTGTGACTTACCAAAGCCTATTGCCGTCCAGCCAAGCAGGGTCTGGATTATGTCTCCGGCATCAAGTGTCTTGGCGCCGATGTATTTGGCCTTTTTCTCTTCTCCGGCACAGAGCAAATCGTAGAACGGCTCAACTATTAAGGAATTGATTTTGGCCAGGTTGTTTTTCAGTGAGAAATCCTTTCTGACATATCTTTGATTGTCCATAAGGATTACCGCATCAGCTACTGAGTCAATGGACTTGAGACAGACAGCTGTATTATAGATGGTTCGTTCCTCTGTTTCCTCTTCGTGTTCAAAAGGGAGGATGACAAGAGCGTATACCGGCTTGTCAGGATAGCGTTCCTTTATATGCTGGGTGATTATTGGTATTGAGCCGGAGCCGGTACCACCGGCGGCACCGGCGACAAGCAAGAAGCCATCGGTCTCATAGAACCGCTTGGCTGACCTTAAAGCATCAACAACCTTGTCAACATCCTCTCTGGCTACCTCGGCACCCAGTTCGTTTATCTTGCCGACACCATGCCCGCCGGTTTTTCTGCCGCCAATAAGTATTCTATGCTGGTAATCAGACTTTATAGTAGCCAGCCCGCTTAAATCAGCGGCATCTGTGTTAACGGCAAAGACGCCAGGGCATATCTCAATGCGACGTTGAGCACGCGCTCTTTTATTAAGTCGGGCAAATTCATCAGCAACCCGGCTACCACATTGGCCAAGGCCAATAACTACTAACTTCATTTCCTGCCTCCGTATTGTATATTAAATGGCTGTGATATTTTAACCACACTTGCTGGGTAATGTCAATATGTTAAAAGTCACAGGGGAAGAATGCCCCTTAAAGACGGTCTATAACCCTTTATCGGCAATATAAGTAGCTAGGTCAGCCAGACGAGTGCAATAGCCCCACTCATTATCATACCAGGCAAGCACCTTGACCATATTACCGCCAATAACTATAGTACTGGGTGCATCAATAATGGAGCTTGCGGGATTGCCCTTAAAATCCGAGCTGACCAGTAATTCCTGGCAGTACTCCAGGATTCCGGCCAGTGGCCCCTCAGCAGCTGTTTTAAGAACATGGTTAATCTCTTCGGCGGTAACCTCCTTATCAAGCTCACAAACCAGGTCTATGACGGAGACGGAGGCTAATGGGACCCTGAAGGCCAGCCCGTGAAGTCTGCCTTTGAGCTCGGGTAGAACCAGGCTAATTGCGTAGGCGGCGCCGGTAGTAGTCGGCAGCATGTTTATGGCTGCGGCGCGCGCCCGGCGCAGGTCACTATGGAACATATCTTGGAGTCTCTGGTCATTGGTATAGGCATGGATGGTGGTCATCAGTCCCTTCCTCAGGCCAAAGCTCTGGTGCAATACCTTGGCTAGGGGAGCAATAGCGTTGGTAGTGCAGGAGGCATTGGATATTATGTGGTGCCTGGACGGCTGGTAGCGGTCTTCATTGACACCGAGGACGATGGTGATATCTTCATTTTTTGCTGGGGCTGAGATGAGCACCTTTTTAGCACCACCCTGCCGGTGGGCGGCTGCCTTGGCGGCATCATTGAACCGCCCTGTTGACTCTATTACTATATCTACACCGTAGTCCCGCCATGGGATGCTTGCCGGGTCACGCTCTGAGAGCACTTTTATTTCTTTCCCGTCAATGCTAATCGTGTCATCGGCGGCTTTGATTGTACCTGGATATTGTCCATAGCTTGAATCCCATTTAAGTAAGTGGGCATTAGTTTTAGCGTCGGTGAGGTCATTAATAGCCACCACCTCAAGTTCACCCCGGTGGAATTGGTTGATTGTCCTTAAGGTTAATCTGCCGATGCGGCCAAAGCCGTTAATCCCAATCCTAGTTGTCATTTCACACCTCCTTAAGGGTTATTATAGGCAGAACCTGCTACTGCCTGCTTAGCATATTTTGGGGTTCGCTTGCTTTGCCTGAGCATGTCAAGGAAAGCCTCAATTCTTGTTTTTACATGCTGGGTTAAGAAGAAGTCATTATTGCCTTCTAATGTCAAGATAGGTAGCTTTAAGGCATCCCGGAAGATAATGTCACCAATACCCCGATGACAGAAAGCCTGAACATAGTGGATAACCCCATCAACCTGTCGTCGCCTAAGCTCGGTGGTGATGTCCTTTAAGCGCTGGTATATTGAGTAGGGGTAAGTATAGTTTGAGTATTGTTCTGCCAGAGAGTTTCCCAGTTCGGGCATGGCAAACTGGTGCTGGATTTCGTTAAAAACTGCTCTGGCTCCGTCTCTCTCCAGATAGCGGTAGAGGTCTCGCCCATAGACCGAAGGCACCCCGATATAGGCTATCTTAAGCATATCTTTAGGGTATGGCGAGCGCTTTAAGCAATCAGCCAGTAACTCCTGTAGCTGCTGGTAGTATTTATGGTGGTCTTGGTTGAAATCCGAGGTAGAGACAAGCCAGTAGTGGTTCTCCCAGCCACTAACCAACCCATCTTGCCAGGTAAGCTGGTCAAGCTCATACGCTAGCTCCCGACAGGATTTGAGCTCATCTCTAACTTCTTCGGCAGCTTCTACCGTTGTGCCCAACCTTTCTGCCAGTGCCTCAAGTGTATGCTGCGTTCGCTTAGCCTCAGGCTGGTCAGGGTAGGCAAAGGGTATAACCTCAAGCCCTTTGAGTCTTAAGACCTCCATTAACATAATGGTATTAGAGCAGTCGCCGGTGGTAACGCAGAGAACAGTATCAATACCAGACTCCATGCATACCCCATAGATGCCCTTAATCCAACTGCAGCAGTTTAGCGGGAAGCCAGCTCTCTCGGCAATACTGACCAGCCGTTCTGGATTTGGGTCACTAATAAAAACATTGTTAAGGTCAACCGGTTGATAGTCAGCAGCCAGTAATATCTCTATGGGAACAGTGGTGGTGGTGCCGATTTTTTTCATCAGGATCCCTCTTTAACTATGAAACAGCTCACACGGCAGGTATCTTTCCTTGCCCCAGGCATCAGCAAGCATCTTGGCTCTGCTGTCCCTATCGCTGGCCCAGATGAGGTGGTAGTAGGGCGGGTTGGTAAAGCGAGCCGGACTCAAATCCTCAACATATCTGTAGCCCAGGCTTTTTAAGCCTGCCTTAAACAGTCCCACCAGCTTCTTTCTGGCTTCATCGGCTTCTATTTTACCCTCCAGCCTTTCTTGCCGGATAAGCTGCCACTTCTGGTTGCCGAAAAGCCGGTTTATGGAGGCTTCACACTCTGGGCGTGCCAGGTTCCGCAGCAGAGCCATTTCCAGCGGCAGGATTATCAACAGCTCTATCTTATGACCTCTCCAATCACTGCCATGGATGGCGAGTTTTTTAATTGTTGACCAGCGTAGCCTCCGGTATCCGGGCGGGTCAATGAGGGCAAAACTACAGCTAGAGCGGGGGATAAGGTCAAATGCCTGGCGCATAACCTTCTCGCTGATTAAGTTACCGGTTATTATAGTATTATCAGTGCTAAATGGTGCTACCAGACGCTTCAGATTCTCTGCATCCTGGTAGTCTTTTACCACAAATATACATTTAGTAAACTTGGTTTTTAATGCCCTAAGTTCAGAGCCATCAACAAGGCAGTCAGTGCCTTTACAGGTGCAACTGCCGCAACCGGCAAAGAGCTCAAGGTAACAACAGCCGCTATTTCCTAGCGTCCTGGT
>DAOVGW010000002.1 GCA_030672225.1 Dehalococcoidales bacterium
CCTATTATCCCACAGATTCTGGTTTTTCCTGATAGGCTCCTATTTCCCATCATGCCATCATCTCATAGATTTGCCTCAGGTCCCTGACCGTTATCTGACCGGAGGCAGACTCTCTGCCTTTCTCAATTGAGGCATATATAAAATCCCCACCAACCAGCGGACAAAGAAGGCGGCTGACGCCGCCTAAAGGTCCCATGGCAAACGAAACCACTCTTGTTTTTGGGAAGTCTGAGATGAGTTGTAAAACGGTCAGGTTGTCCTCAAACTTTTGGGCGGTAGTAACCACCTTACATATATCAGCACCTGCTTCTAATTGTCTTTGAACCACCTCTCTCATCTCATCAAGAGAGGGCGTTCTCTCTAGTTCATGAACCGACAGGAGACATTTTGCTCTTTTCTTAAGCAATTCCATAGCTTCAGCTAAGTTTCTCGTCCCAAGCTCAATATCAACTATGCCTGCTCCTAGCTCCACTGCTTTAGAAAGTTCATTTATTCTTCTTGCTTCGTTCCTCCTCCATTTACCTCCATCACCGGCACTTCTATTACAAGCTATCCAGGGCTTCTTAAGTTGCTTAGCCAGTTCTTGCCAGCCATCGCCAATAAGGTCTATGCGAACCTCAAAGCGTTCGACCATCGGCTCAACTTCCCTTATTGCCTCAAGGTCTTTATCTGTAATCACAGCGCAAATTCTGGGCTGTTTCATTTCAACCTGCCAAAACCTGTTCTACCAGGGAAAGGCTTACCTGGTCGGTAATAAATACATCGCCTATTGATTTAGGTAAGACAAATTTTATCTTGCCCCCCGAAATCTTCTTATCATGCTTTATCGCCTGGAGCAGTTTTTCTGTTGCAAGGCCTGGGATTTCTGTCGGTAGAGCGGCGCCTAAAATGACACCCCTCAGCCTGGCTAGCTCATCCTCATCAAGTATTCCCAGCTTATTTGAGATTCTGGCTGCGGCTAGCATGCCGGCAGCAACTGCCTCGCCATGGTTTACCCTAAAATCCGCGACCGTTTCAATAGCATGGCCTATGGTGTGGCCATAGTTTAGAATATGTCTTAAGCCCAGGTCAGTCTCATCTTTTTTAACTACCTCAGCCTTAATCCTGGCCGAGCGGAAAATAACCTCTTCAAGTACGCCCTCGTCCAGCGATTTTATCTTATCAAGGTTTGTCTCTATAAAGGTGAAGAAGTCTCTGTCCCGGATAACGGCACTCTTTATCACCTCGGCCAGTCCATTGGCAAATTCCCTTTGAGGCAGGCTTTTAAGAGTGCTGGTGTCACTAATTACCAGCCTTGGTTGGTAAAAGGCGCCAATTTTGTTTTTCAGCTGACCGTGGTTTACCGCCACCTTGCCGCCGATACTTGAGTCAACCTGCGCCAGCAGGGTGGTCGGAATTTGTACAAGTGGTACTCCACGAAAATATGTGGCCGCCACGAAGCCAGCAAGGTCACCAATAACGCCGCCACCTAAGGCTAAAATTGGTGTTCCTCGCTCGGTATAGGCTTTACTCAGCTCGGTATAGAGCCTGCCGGCGGTCTCAAGTGATTTTTGCTCTTCCCCATCAGCAACCGACAGTATAGTTACCTTAAAGCCGTCCTTCAAAAGAGCCTGTTTTAGGCTATTGCCATATAGCTTTTGCACTATAGGGTTGGTAATAATTACCAGTCTGTCACTAAAGCCAATCTCTTTTAGCCGCTGCCCGGTCTCTTTGAGCAAGCCAGAGCCTATCAGAATCTGGTAGCTATTTAGTCCGAGGTTTACCTCAACTTTTTTCATCCTATGCCACTCTAGCTCTTGTTTCTAACCACCTTGTTGATTCTCTGGCAGGCATCAATTAAATCCTTAAGTTCCTCAGGGGTTACCATCTGCTCGGCATCAACCAGTGCTTCTGCCGGGTTATAGTGCACTTCAATAAGCAAGCCGCTGGCGCCGGCGGCTATGGCGGCGCAGCTCATACTGAAGATGAGGTCGCGGCGTCCGGTGGCGTGAGAGGGGTCAACGACTATCGGCAGATAGGTTTCTTTCTGAACCACTGGCACTGCCGCTAGGTCAAGGGTGTACCTGGTATGGCTCTTACCCTTGCCGACGGAGACTATCCCCCGCTCGCACAGGATGATGTCCTTGTTGCCCTCAGCGGCAATATACTCGGAAAAGGAGAGGAATTCTTCAATGCCGGCCCCAAAATGTCTCTTAAACAGTACCGGCTTGCCCTTCCTGGCTACCTTGCCGAGCAGGTCCTGGTCATACATATTTCTGGCCCCTATCTGCAGGATATCAACATACTCAGCTATCAAGTCGACCTGTGATTCCCCCCTTACTTCAGTCATTACTGGCATGCCGAACCTTTGCCCGGCGTCACGAAGCCAGACTAAAGCCTCCTCGGCTTCTTCTGGGCCTAAAGACCCCAGTCCCTGGAAGGAGTGAACTGAGCTTCTCGGCTTAAAAATGCCACCCCTCAAGATATGAGCCCCGGCTATCTTGACCTCTTCTGCAATCCTGAACAGTTGGTTTCTGCTCTCTATAGCACAGGGCCCGGCGATGAATACCGGTTCATTACCGCCGATATTAATATCGCCTACTTTAACTATCTTGCCCTCATCTTTGCCTTGAAACAGCTCGCTATATTCGCGGCTGATGAGTTTGTAGGGGGTCTCAACCATCCTGGCTTCCTTTACGCCGGGGAGAGCGGCCAGGTGAGCAAAGGATATCTGGCTCTCGTCTCCGACTAAGCCAATAACTGTTCTGAATTCTCCCCTAGAAATGTCAGCTCTTAGTCCATGCTTCTTTATCTCGCTGACTACACGTTTTAGTTGCTCCGGTGTTGCATCTTTTTTCATAATAATCATCTTCTTATCCTAGCCCCTTTTGGTCGTCCTTAATCTGATTGTCTCCTTAGGTCATACCTCTACTAACTCAAAAATCCCCCCGCCTGGGGGGATTTCTATTTTAAGATTTACTTTAATTAACCTACTTAAATTTCGTGATAAAGCCCCCTAGGCGCAGCCATTGGGCTGCGGAAATGTAAAATACATGTAAAATAGTCCGCAGGGGGCAAAATTAGCTAACATACTCACTGCTATTTCCTTCTTAAAGAAATATATCATGTGCGGCAAGGATTTGTCAAGCAGTAGTTTTAGCTACTAATATAATACTTACTTTAGCTATGAATTATAGTTGTTGACATCTATCTCTAACGTGTGATACACTTGAATATTGTCATTTGTTAGTTTCACCCTTGCCACTTGAGCAACAAGCTCAAGTGCTCAGTGTAGCTTTCAATGGATGAGCCTAGGCTCATCCATTGAAATTGTGTAGCCAGGGAGGAGAAGGTTGCCAACAGTTAATCAGCTGGTTCGTAAAGGGCGCAAGAAGATTGCCAAAAGAACCAAGACGCCGGCATTGCGCTTTGCCTATAATTCCTTGAAGAATAGGTTGGTGCGTGGCAAGGGCTCACCGCAGAAGCGGGGGGTTTGTGTGCAGGTCAAGACCGTAACTCCCAAAAAGCCTAACTCGGCAATGCGCAAAGTAGCCAGAGTACGGCTGACCAATGGCATGGAGGTTACCGCCTATATTCCTGGAGAGGGACATGAACTTCAGGAACATTCTGTAGTTCTTCTCCGTGGCGGACGAGTGCCTGATTTACCCGGGGTTCGTTATCATATTATAAGGGGAGCACTGGATACGGACGGCGTAGCTAATCGTCGTCAGGGTCGTTCAAAATATGGCAGCAAACGGGCTAAGAGTGCGGCTGAGGTTGCTGAAATTTAGGAGGCAGGATGCCACGGCGGGCTCAAGCTAAAAAACGAGAAATACCACCTGATGCTAAGTATACTAATGTAGTTGTAGCCAGGTTAGTTAATAAAGTAATGAGAAACGGCAAAAAGACCACTGCCGAGAGGATTGTCTACGGTGCTCTTGAGATTGTGGAGCAGCGTGAGCACAAGGAAGCGGTCAGTGTTTTAGAAGAGGCGGTGCGCAATGTAACCCCTCTACTTGAGGTCAAGCCACGTCGTGTTGGTGGTGCCACCTATCAGGTACCGGTAGAGGTTCGGCCTGGCCGTAACCAGGCGTTAGCTATACGATGGCTGCTTAAATCGGCCAGAGCCAGAACGGGCAGGTCAATGGCTGAGAAGCTGGCGACTGAGCTTAGTGATGCCTCAAAGGGGCAGGGGGCGGCGGTTAAGAAGCGTGAGGACACTCATAAAATGGCTGAGGCCAACAGGGCCTTTGCCCACTATAGATGGTGAGAGGTTGGTAGTTATTATTCCTAATGTCTTAGAAAAAATACTGGTATCAGAAAAGCTAAAGCGAGAGGCAACACTTATGCCCAGGAGTTTTCCGTTAGACCGGATACGCAATATAGGTATTATTGCTCACATTGATGCTGGTAAGACTACCGTCACTGAGCGGATACTCTATTACACCGGTAGCACCTATAAGATTGGTGTGGTGGATGAAGGCACCACGGTAATGGACTGGATGGAGCAGGAAAGGCAGCGTGGGATTACCATTACGGCGGCAGCCACCACCTGTTACTGGAAGGACCACCGTATCAATATTATTGATACCCCAGGGCATGTTGACTTTACTGCCGAGGTTGAACGTAGCCTCAGAGTGCTGGATGGGGGGGTGGTAGTTTTTGATGCTGTGGCTGGGGTTGAGGCTCAGTCAGAGACAGTATGGCGTCAGGCTGATAGATATGGTGTCCCCCGGGTCTGTTTTATCAATAAGATGGACCGGATTGGTGCCAACTTTAAGCGCTGTCTGGCCATGATTGAAGAGCGCCTGCAGGCTAAACCATTGGTGGTACAGTTGCCCCTGGGCAGTGAAGACTCATTTCAGGGTGTTATTGACCTAGTGGAGAATAAGGCATGGCGCTTTGATGGCAGTCCTGACTCGGAACCAGAGGAAGTAGCTATACCTACCTCAGAGAAGGCAATGTGCCAAGAATTCCGTCAGGCATTAATTGAAAGATTGGCTGAAGACGATGACCATATTTTAGCCGCTTATATTGAGGGCAGCAGTGTTACTGCCTCTGATTTAAAGCTAGCCTTGAGAAGGGTAACCCTGGCTAATAAAGGCATACCCGTTCTTTGCGGTAGCGCCTTAGGAAATAAGGGCATCAGGCTACTGCTTGATGCTATTATGGATTACCTCCCGTCCCCGCTAGATATGCCGCCGGTAAGGGCTATGGGGACTAGGACAGGGACAGAAGTCACTCGTCCTGCCAGCGATGAGGCTCCCTTTTCAGCACTGGCCTTTAAGGTGGTCGCTGACCCCTTTGCCGGCCGGCTGGTCTATCTCAGGGTGTATTCAGGTAGGGTAAGAGCGGGAGCGCAGGTATTTAACTCGGCTCGGGGTAAGAGAGAGCGCATCGGGCGGCTACTCCTAATGCACGCCAACCGTCGCCAGGAGGTAAGCGAGGCCGATACCGGGGGTATCGTAGCCGCACTGGGT
>DAOVGW010000063.1 GCA_030672225.1 Dehalococcoidales bacterium
CTGCGTTGACATCGCAGAGGTCACTGGTTCAAATCCAGTATCGCCCACCATCAGTATGCAATAGAGAAAACTTCTTGCTTTCCCTTAATCATCCTCTTGGTGGCAGTGTGCCGTGGTTGCTTCATAATATAAAGGACTTTCCCCAAAACCCTGAGCAAAACTTAACGAAGTAGTCGGTCTTTTCTCAGCTATCACCTCCTTCTCTTCCTGACAGGGATTAACTTTGGTTCTTGTCCTATTGGCACATCGACAGTCCTCCAGCGACAATTTCACTCTTTGATTTGTTTTATTACCTGTCTATGGCTTATTCTGCTTTCAAGGAATCTCTTTATGGGCAGCCGTGATTTGTAGCTAAACTGGCGTCCCTGGAGCGATTCGAACGCTCGACCCGCTGCTTAGAAGGCAGCCGCTCTGTCCAACTGAGCTACAGGGACATATTTACTATTCAATGTAGCATTAGATAAAGGGTAAGGTCAAGCCACTGAGGTTTAAGACCAGATTAAGCCAGCTATCCTGATGCTCGCCACAGGCTATAGATAGCTATGCCACAAAGAGCAACGCCGGCGATTACGGCTCCGGCCCAACCGAGCAGGCTCAGGCAGGTAACAATGACACCGGCAATAAATAGCCCGATAAGGATAGATAAAAAGGCATGCCTGAAACTTAAGCCAAAAAGAACAGCCGCTAGGGAGCCGGTCCAGGCGCCGGTAATCGGGAGAGGGATGGCAACAAACAGCACCAGACCAATTCGCTTATACCTTTCTATGATTTTCCCCCGCCGCCGGGTGCGCTCAAAGAGCCAGTTTAAGAGCCTGTCAAGGAGAGCTATTTTGCCTAACCATCTGGTAATGGCATCAAGAAATAGCAGGATAAAGGGCACCGGCAGTAGGTTACCAATGATAGCCAGCGGCAGGGCATAATACCACGGGAAGCCAAAGGTGATAATAGCCAGAGGGATTGCTAAACGGAGTTCAACTATCGGCGAAGCAGCGATGATAAGCACTACCAGCTCTTTAGAAAAACCTAAACTGAGAAGCTCTTCGGGGGGCACGCTTTTCCTTTACGGCCTAAAAAGAGATTTTACCCAAGCAGTGTAGCAAATGGCATTTCCGGCGTCAAGCTAATAAGACAGCTTGACAATCGTTCAGCCACATTGTTAGTATAGGGGAGTTTCTAAGGTTAGCTGGTTTATAAAGGCTGCGGATGTCAAGATTACTGGATAAAATAAACAGCCCCCAAGACTTGAAGGGTTTAAGGCCAAAGGAGCTCAGGCAACTAGCCGATGAGACTAGGCAAGAACTGATAGCCAGAGTAACAGATAATGGCGGGCACCTGGCTTCAAACCTGGGGGTGGTTGAGCTCACCATAGCATTGCATCGGGTATTTAACAGCCCGCATGATAAAATTATATGGGATGTCGGGCATCAGTCCTACACCCATAAACTGCTGACTGGCAGGAGACAGCAGTTTAAAACTCTGCGCCAGTTTGGTGGATTATCCGGCTTTACCACTCGTGATGAAAGCCAGCACGACCCCTTTGGCGCTGGGCATGCCAGTACTTCAGTCTCAGCGGCTCTTGGTATGGCAACCGCTCGTGACCTTTCCGATGACGACTACCATGTGGTTGCTGTTATTGGCGATGGTGCCACCACCGGTGGAATGGCGCTGGAGGCATTTAACAATGTAGCCCATCTGGGCACCAAGCTTATTGTAGTTTTGAATGATAATGGGATGTCAATAGCGCCTACTGTTGGCGCCTTAGCCAGGCTGCTAAGTAAGGTACGTTTTGACCGACGCTACTACCGGATAAGCGAGAAAGGCAAGCGACTGCTTAAATCACTGCCGATGGGCAGTAAGCTATGGCAGGTGGGTGAGCAAATTAAGAGCGGGGTGAAGGGCTTTGTTATGCCGACAGTTATCTGGGAGGAATTTGGTTTTGCCTACATGGGGCCTTTTGATGGTCATAACATTCGTGAGCTTGAATCAGCCCTGACTCAGGCACGGGATTACAGCCATAAACCAACTCTGGTTCATGTGGTCACCACCAAGGGCAAGGGTTATGCTCCGGCAGAAGGGGATGCCGTTTACTTCCACGGTGTGTCTCCCAAAGATGGCAGCACCAAGTCAGCACCAACCTATAGTGAGGTTTTTGCTCAGACTGTGCTACGCCTAGCTCGTGAGAACCCTAAATTAGCTGTTATTACCCCGGCTATGCCGGAGGGAAATTGTTTGGACATAGTTCAAGCTGAGTTTCCACAACGCGTCTTTGATGTCGGTATCTGTGAACAGCATGCTGTTACCTTTGCCGCCGGGCTGGCAACTCAGGGTTTTATACCTGTAGTGGCGATATATTCCACCTTCCTGCAGCGTGCCTTTGACCAGATTGTCCATGATGTCTGCCTTCAGGATTTACCAGTGGTCTTTGCTATTGACCGTGGTGGTATTGTTGGCGATGACGGCAAGACACATCAGGGTACCTTTGATATCTCTTACTTAAGCTTAATCCCTAATCTAATTGTATCAGCACCCAAGGACGAAAACGAACTTCAGCACCTCATTTACACCGCAGTAAAAGCCAATCATCCGATGGCTATAAGATACCCACGTGGTGCTGGCATTGGGGTAGAAATGGATAAGGAGTTGCACTCCATCCCCATAGGTAAGGGGGAAATATTAAGGCACGGAGATGATATTGCCATACTAGCTTTGGGAGCTACCGTGGCACCGGCACTCGAAGCGGCTAAAGAGCTAGCCACAAGGGGGATTAAGACTACAGTGGTTAACAGCCGCTTTGCCAAACCACTGGACTCCGAGCTGATAACGGACATCGCTTCTCGTATTAAGCGGCTCCTTACCGTAGAGGAGAATGTCTTAAGCGGCGGCTTTGGTAGCAGTGTCGCCGCCCTTCTACAAGAATCGGGGATTACTGATGTTCGGCTCAAAAGCATTGGCATCCCCGATGAGTTTGTTGAGCATGGTACGCAAGCTCTTCTTCGCTCTAAGTATAGTCTTGATGCCAAGGGGATAGCCGGCGAGGCCTTAACCCTGTTTCCTGAGGTTCACTCAAATTCTCTTTTAGAGATTGAACCTAAGACTGAGGCTGCTCCACTGTGAGTAGCGCTGTCATATTAGCTTGTTGGTTGGTATGCTAATATGTATATATGGCTGATGTATTGCGTAAGTCAAGCTTAGGGTATCAGGTGTTTTGAAGCCAGGCACCTGATATTTTTATATAGCCCTTCAGGTAAGCGAAATAGCATGGATAAGATGACAGTCAAGGACATAGAAGTCAGTGGCAAAAGGGTCCTAGTCAGGGTTGACTTCAATGTCCCTCTGAATGCGGAAGGAAAGATTACCGATGATAGCCGCATTAAAGCCACACTGCCCACTATTGAGTATCTTGTTGAGAAGGGAGCCAGGGTTATTCTCTGCTCTCATCTTGGTCGGCCCGGAGGAAAAGCAGATAACAAGTTAAGCTTGGCTATTGTTGGCCAGCGCCTATCACAAATATTGAGACAGCCGGTGACGGTTACAAGGGACTGTGTTGGTCCTAAAGTGGAGAAGGCGGTAGCCAGCCTGAAGAATGGTGATGTTTTACTACTGGAAAACCTTCGCTTTCATACTGAGGAAGAAAGAGGCAGTACTGCCTTTGCTCAAGCCCTAGCTGGGCTGGCTGAGGTATATGTCAACGACGCCTTCGGCACCTGCCATCGGACTCATGCCTCAATAGTCGGTATTACTAATTACCTGCCGGCGGTAGCCGGCCGGTTACTTGAGAAGGAGCTTAACACTCTGGGCCGCATGCTGGAAGCTCCACCCCATCCCTTTGCTGTGCTTCTCGGCGGTGCCAAAGTGAACGATAAGGTCGGCATGTTGGATAATATTATGGACAAAGTGGACTATATTTTAATTGGAGGTGGTATGGCAGCCACCTTCTTAAAGGCTAAATCCTATGAGGTAGGGCTGTCGTTGATTGATGATAGTGTGGATACTGCTGC
>DAOVGW010000056.1 GCA_030672225.1 Dehalococcoidales bacterium
TTAAGGGCCAGATTAAGGTCGCTGTAAACAACATTTGCATCATAAGACTTGAGGATATGATTTAACGTTATAACCTTCTCACCGCTCCGTGCAGGTTCGGGGAAGGAGAATCGCATTCTCTTGGTCACTCTCGGGACTACCACTCTTTCCATTTTCTTCAGCTGTTTCATTCGGCTCTGAACCTGAGTTGCCTTGGTATTCTTAGCGCGGAATCGTTCTATGAAGCGCATCTCTTTTTTTATCTTGATATTCTGTCGTTTGGCAGTAGCTTCCGTAACCTCACTTTCTTTCTTTCTGGCTATAATAAAACTATCGTAACTGCCGCGGTGAAAGATGCACGCACCTTGCTCTATGGCAATTACTTTGCTTGCCACTCGATTCAAGAATGCCCGGTCATGCGAAACGACCAGGATTGCCCCACGATAGCTTCCCAGATAACGCTCAAACCAAATACAGGAATCCAGATCGAGTTGGTTTGTCGGCTCATCAAGAAGGAGCACATCAGGGGAAAGAAGAAGAAGTTTGGCCAGTGCAACCCGCATCAGCCATCCACCGCTGAAGTCAGTTAGAGGACGGTGGAAGTCAGTCTCCGCAAATCCTAACCCGGAAAGGACAGTCTTGGCCTCATGTTCGGCGCTGTAGCCACCGGCAAATTCAAAGCTATGCTGAAGTTCACCCAACTCACGCAGTAGTTTTTCCGAACTTTCACCATCCGCTTCCTCCGCCAATTCCTCCTGGAGAACCTGTATCTTATGTGCCAGCTTGTTTACCCTTGTTGACGCATTAGCGACATTATCAAGCAATTGTCGTTCAGAAAAGAGACTAATTTCCTGTTTCAGATAGCCAATTGTAGTTCCCCTATGTATATTTACACTGCCGGAATCCGGGAGCACATTCCCTGCGATAATACCAAACAGCGTCGTCTTCCCTGAGCCGTTCGGCCCGATGATAGCTATGTGGTCCCTTGCTCCAACGTTAAAAGTAACAGCGCTGAATAGAGTCTGATCCCCGTATGACTTTGATATGTCTGAAATACTCAGCATTTCTACAACCTAAATAATTATACAGGTGACGCCTCAATAAATGAAGTATATAGAGTTACTGACCTGCTACAATAGCAATACCTAATGATGGAACGAAGACAATGTGAGCTAGTATTCTTATCTTTGTGGGTAGCGATAATGATTGGGACTTATGGATTAGCAGTAGACTATTTTGAAAATCTAACCGTAGGTAAATACTCTCCTACATGACCTATTAATAGCTTTCGTAAAGGTTGGGTATGGATATTAGCCCCTGCTGTTGTAGGCTTGCTAATAAAGGTCCGCTCAAAACAAGCCCAAACACAAAGCTAATTATCACCTTGGAAATCCAAGTAAAAAAGGAAGGGCTTTTACCCTGTTTATCGCCCCTCCAATTGTTCCGTTGCCAATGCCTGTGCCTATCCACAGTTACATAGGCCAATTTTAATAGCTATCCCTTCTCCGCCTGCCGCTGGGCGATGAGCTTCTGGGTAATTTGGGCCGGTACCTCTTCGTAGTGAGAAAACTCCGTTGTATAGCTACCTCTGCCCTGGGTTATTGATTTGAGGTCAATGGCATAGCGCAAGACCTCAGCCAGGGGTACTTTAGCCTCAATAACATTGTTGCCATCCTCAGGGTTCATCCCCAGTACATGAGCCCGCTTGGTATTTAAGTCACCAATAATATCTCCAGTGAAGTCCTCGGGAGCCATCACCATGATGTTCACCACCGGTTCCAGAAGGATAGGCTGCCCGGCAGCTAGCCCCTTCTTGAGTGCCTGTGCGCCGGCGATTTTAAAGCATATCTCTGAGGAATCTACCGGGTGGAAGCTGCCGTCATACACGGTTACTTTTATGTCAACAACCGGGGAACCAGCCAGCGCCCCTTCTTTAGCCGCCTCATTAACCCCCTTCTCTACCGCCGGAATATAATTCTTGGGTATAGTCCCACCCTTTATCTTCTCAACAAACTCCAGTCCACTGCCACGGGGTAAAGGTTCCAGCTCTAGTAACACATGTCCATATTGGCCGTGGCCACCGGTCTGTTTCCTGTGCTTGTATTCCGCCTTGGTTGGCATAGTTATAGTCTCTTTATAGGGCACTTTGGGGGTCTTTAAATTAACACCGGCGCCGAATTTACGCAATATCTTCTCGGCGGCCACTTCAAGTTGAGTATCACCAAGCCCGGACAGAACGGTCTCATGGGTATCAGCCTCCCGGTGAACCTGAAGGGTAGGGTCTTCCTCGGTCAGCCGGGATAGTGCCATGCCCAGCTTATCCAAATCGGCCTTGGTCTTGGGATGTACCGCCATACTGAAAATCGGTTGTGGGAAGGTAGCCGGCGCAATTTTTACAGGCTCTGTCTGACTAGTCAGTGTGTCGCCGGTACCGGTCAAACCCAGTTTAGCTACAGCACCTATGTCTCCCGCCCCAATCTGAGATACTGGTTCCTGGGTCTTACCTCTGAGAGCAAATAGCTGACCTATGCGTTCCGCTTCGCCCCGTGTGGCATTTAGGACATGAGAATTGCTGGTAATGACACCGCTATAAACTCTAAAGTAGGTAAGCTTACCGACATAAGGGTCAGCACTGGTCTTAAACACCAGGGCGGCAAGTGAGGCCTCGCGGCTTGGTTTAACCAGCGTTGCCGAATCGCCAGCTGTAACTACCTCTCGTTCCTTCGGTGATGGCAGATAGCTATTTATGGCATCCAGTAGTGAGCTGATGCCCACATTTTGCAATGCCGAGCCGGCTAATATCGGCACAATTTTGCCATTTATTATCGCCTGTCGTAGGCCAGCCGTCAGTTCCTCAAGGCCAAGCCCTTCACCGCCTAGATATTTCTCCAGTAGAGCATCATCAATCTCAGCGATAGCCTCTACCAGCTTTTCGCGAAAAGAGCTGACTTGCTCATTGAGGGATGAGGGTATTTCAGTCTCCTTGGCTGGAGAACCGATATATGCCTTCATTGCCAAGAGGTCAACCACCCCTTGGAAATCATTATGAGCGCCTATGGGTAAGCCAAGCGGCAGGCATTTAGAGCCAAACTTTTCTTGAAGTTCACTAACAGTTCGGTAGAAATTGGCATTCTCACGGTCCATCTTATTAATGAAGATAAGGCGAGAAAGGCCAGCTTCTTCAGCATATACCCACACCTGCTCAGTGCCAACTTCAACGCCAGCGGCGGCAGAAACCACGATTATAGCTCCCTCACCAACCCTAATTGCTGCCTTGACCTCACCGGCAAAATCAGAATAGCCGGGGGTATCAATAAGGTTAATCTTGGCCTCCTGCCACTTTAAGGGAAGCAGGGTCAGGTTTATGCTAATTTTGCGCTTTATCTCATCAGGGTCATAATCAGAGGTAGTGGTGCCGGCATCAACTTTACCTAATCGGGTAATCTCCCCGGCAGTAACAAGAGTTGCCTCTGATAACGATGTCTTACCGGCGCCACTGTGGGATAGTAAAACAACATTGCGGATATTCTCAAGCTGATACTTCTCCATCTAATCACCTACTCTCCTTCGTTTGTTTCTTGGGAATATTATAATCATAGTTGGTAACTACAGCAAATGGTCATAGTTTATGCCCTCCTAGCTAGTTACCACCTTAACTTAAGAACAACGGAGTGATGTATGTTTCAATTATAGCTGCCGGCACAAGTAAGAGCCAAGCTAGTATAAGATACCTTAAATTCTGTTTCAGGCTGGGTAGTACCAGGCTTCTTTTTTCCTTTCTAAATAGTGACACTATTAGTATGGCGCCGAAGCTCAGTGCGGCGGCTTCACCCAAAATCAAAGCTGGGATTTCAAAAACACCGTGGGGTAATAAGCCTGCCAATGCGAAACCGATAGACTCCTCCTGAATTACTATAGTAGTTATGGCAGCCAGAAACCAGCCATTTATGGTCAAAGCCAGGATAGGCACTAAGCAGAAGAATGGGCTCAAGATAAAACTTGTTAGTAGCACAAGAACGTTGTTAATTAAGATGACACCAAATATGGTTGACTGGGGCATTGGCACCAAAAGCTCGGCAAGCTCTTCAAGGTCAGCTATATACTCAGAGAGGAAGCCGGATGGGGTGGCAAGACCCACTAATATGCCGGCGCCAAACAGCAAAATAGCGACTACAATCCATCTTTTATAGCTCATCTTGGCTTAAATATCTAATCCTATCCCATCCCTAAAAGCAATTTCAGAGAGTCTTTTCCTTGGTGTAACCTGGAGTTGTCTATTTACTATTTCTCCCAAGCATCTTCACCAATTAGGGGGACAAAGCGGCAGCCGCCTAAGCTCTGAACCACGTTTTTCTTTCTGCCTTTGGTAATTTTATATAACTCCTGCTCATAACGAGAGCCTACTGGAACTACCAACCGCCCGCCAATTACCAGCTGCTCTAGAAGGGCATCTGGTATTTTGGGGGCCCCGGCGGTAACTATTATGGCGTCGTAGGGTGCCTCAGACGGCCAGCCCAAAGTCGGCTCAGCCAGGTGCACCTCAATATTCTTGTAGCCCAGGCTACCAAGCAGGCTCTTGGCTTCCTTAGCTAGAGTTGGCAGACGCTCTACTGTAATCACCAACCGAGCTAGTTCAGCTAGAATAGCTGACTGATAACCACTGCCGCTGCCGATTTCCAATACCTTTTCTTCGCCAGTAAGCTCCAGTGACTCCGTCATGAGGGCGATGATATAGGGTTGTGAGATTGTCTGGCCAAATCCAATTGGGAGCGGCATATCTTCATAAGCTGAGTGCCGCTCCCCCAGCGGCACAAAGCGCTCTCGGGGTACACGAGACATGGCTTTTAGTACCCGCTTATCTCTAATCTCTGTAGCGAGGTGTTTAATCAATCCAGCCCTGGCTGCTTCAAAGTTCATAATTAGCCCCCCACTAAGACAAGGTTAGTCTAGTACCAGGACAAGTGCTAAAAGAATAACCAGCATTACCCCGGCCAGAATGCCGACCCTTCGTAGCTCAATAAGCAGGTTGGGGCACTTAACGGTGGTTGGTGGCGGGGTTACCACATTGGGGATTTCATCAAGCCTCTTGCCAACGGCTATCTTAGCCGCCACGCGGGCGATGGGGTAGCCGGTGGCTTTACACGGGGCAGTAGCCTCACTGGTTGGGCTAACCGATTGCTGTTGGGAGACCTTGCTCGGATGGCTTTGCCTGCCTTTCCTCTTTTTACTGTGAGGTGTGTGTTTACCTTTGCTGTGTTGTGCCCTACCAGGCATCCGCTACCTCTCTATATTTTATACTAACCTAATGGGCTACTTAGCTCTGGGGTGAGTTCTATCATAGGTACGTCGGAGGTGCTCTGAGGTAAGATGGGTGTAAATCTGCGTGGTTGAGATATTGGCGTGCCCCAGTAGTTCCTGAACTGACCTGAGGTCAGCACCGCCGCTCAGCATATGAGTGGCAAAGCTATGTCTCAGGGTATGGGGGGTAACCACTTTCCCCAGCCCGGCTGATTTGGCATAATCCTTCAATTTTTGCCACAGACCCTGCCTGGTCAGCCGGTCACCGCGACGGTTGAGGAACAAGGCTGGTTCAGCATCGCTGCGTAAAAGCTGAGGACGAGTCTCGGTTATATATTCCTTCACCGCCTGGACCGCCTGCGGATGAATGGGGATAAGCCGCTCTTTATTACCCTTGCCGAAGCAGCGTACATAGCCACCTTCTGTATCTACGTCACCTAAGTTCAAGGACACCAGCTCGCTTACTCTCATGCCGCTGGCGTAAAGAAGCTCCAGCATTGCCCCATCCCTCCTGGCTTCTGGTGTCGTCATCTTAGCCGGCTGGTCAAGCAGCTGGCGAACCTGGCTGATTGAGATGGCATCAGGCAGTGGCTTGCCAACCTTGGGTGAACTTATGTTTTCGGTTGGGTTGTTCTTTATTTTGCCCTCGGCAAGTAAAAAGTTAAAGAAAGACTTGGCTGCAGCCACCTTGCGGGCTGCTGTAGTTGGGGCATAGCCTCTCTCTTTGAGATTAAGCAGATAGCTTAGCATCCCCTGCCGGCTAAAATTAGCCCATGACGGCATGATGCCGCCCTTGGCAGTCTCCCCCTCAACGAAGTCGGCTAACTGGGTCAGGTCATTCTGGTAAGCGGCTCTTGTATTTTCCGAAAAGCCCTTTTCAACAATAAGGTAATTTAAAAAGCTTTTTATATCCTCTCTCACCACGCCTCCTTGCACTAGCTTATTTCTTATTTTAACATAACTAACGAGCATTTTAAATAGAGCTGGAGGAAATGGTAAGAGTTGCATTGACAAGACCACTGTTGAGGTGTATAACGTAGGCAGTAAATGAGTAACGGTAGATGTCATAATTAAGAATACCTAAGAGTAGAACAACAGCCAAGAAGTTTAATCAGTTAATAAAAACTTATTACTAGGAGCAGAAGACAATGAAAACCAGAATAATAGGAATAATAATCATCCTGGGAGTACTTATTTCCCTTATAACAGGATGCTTCCGAGAAGCCCATAGCTCTGTCAAAGAAATGATGGAAGTATTGCCTGATGACATTTTTGCATTTATGTCTATTGACCTTGAAGCATTACGAGCCGACGACGATTTGGAAGACATATATGATTCTATGTGGGGTAGTGAAGATGAACTCAGTGAAGAGCTAGGTATATATCCATCAGAAATCAATACTATTGCTGTAGCCTATTCCTATGATTATGACATGTGGGGGTTCATAAAAGGTGATTATTATATTGATGAAATTCTCGATACTTTTGAAGATAAAGGTTATGGCCATGATGAATACCGAGGTGTAGAAATATGGTCGGCTGATTATGAGGTATTCGCTTTCTTAGGAAACATGCTTGTAACAGCTGGTAGTGAGGACAGTTTAAGGGCTTCCATTCGGATTAGTACAGGCGAGGGTACTTCAATGTATAGCAACGAGGACTATAGAGATGTCTTGAATAGATTACCAGCCGGGATAATAACTATGCTTATGCAAGAGGAATATGAAGAATATTTGGCTGCTGGGTTTACTATGCGAAAGTCAACCGGCACCAATGATACTATGGAGATTAACGGATGTTTCAAATTTAGCAGTGAACAGGAAGCAAAAAACAATATACAACAAATGGAAGACGACCTGGAATCAGGAGATGCCTATAATATTAATTTGAATCAAAAAGGTGAGTTTATAGAAATAACCTGGGAAATTGACATGGCTGATTTCGATATACCGTCCTTTTAGTATCTTGTTACGTAACAAAATGATTATGAAAAGTTTAAATGAATTGTGACCTGCCCCCATTAATAGTGCCAAACTCAAAGTAAAATAATATCATGGCTATAAGAGCTATATTGTTTAAACACTCCCCCACATACGCACCACAATAATCTTCCCCTTGTATGGGCTAGATACCATCTAAAACCTAATCTGGCACTGGATTTTTACCCCCCACCCTATCACGTCATAATCAGTCTCTTAACATGCAGGCTTGCTTTGCCCATCTTATAGGCTATGTTAAAATAGATTTAAGGCAGGCACTTTAAGAGGCTAAAGTTGAGCGATAACCTAATAAAAGAGCAAATCAAGAGGCTACCAACCAGCCCTGGTGTCTATCTTATGAAAGATGCCGGAGGCAATATACTTTATGTCGGTAAGGCGGCCAACCTCCGCAACCGGGTGAGGTCATATTTTGGCCAAAGACAGAACCTACCTCCAAAACTTGAGCAGATGGTCGCCCGGGCAAATGACATTGACTTTTTTGTTACCGCTTTAGAACAGGAGGCTCTCATCCTTGAGTTGAACTTGATAAAGAGACACCGCCCTCACTATAATGCCCGGCTTAAAGACGACAAGAACTTCCCCTATCTCAAGATATACCTCGGTGAGGACTGGCCCAGAGTACACATTACCCGGCGTCTGGCCGAAGATGGCAGCCGTTACTTTGGCCCCTTTGCCAGTGCCAGGTCAGTTCGCCAGGCGCTAAAGGTAATCAAAGAGATTTTTCCCTTTCGTTCCTGCTCCATAACCATCACCGGCACCCTTCCCCGTCCCTGCCTTGAGTATGACATCCATCATTGCGCCGCGCCCTGTATCAGCGGGGCTATCAGCAAGGAGGAATACGCCGAGATAATAAGGCAGCTAATTCTTTTCCTGGAAGGCAAGCAGGAGCTCGTAGTCCGCGAGCTTAAGAACAAAATGAGGCGGGCGGCTCTGGCTCTGGAGTATGAGAAGGCGGCCAGACTCAGAGACCAAATCCAGGCGGTAGAAAGGGTGCTTCAGTACCAGCGAATAGCCACTACTGTGAGCGGTGAGCAGGACGTTATTGCCTTTACTAAAGACAGGGACCATGCCTATGTCCAGGTCTTCTTCATTCGCGGGGGCAAGCTAATCGGCCGGGAGAGCTTTATCCTGCAGGGCACCCGCTCTGAAAAGCCAGAGCAAATTATGACCAGTTTTGTAAAGCAGTTTTATAACTCCTCTCCTTATGTCCCGCCGTTAATACTGCTCCAGCACCCGATTGAGGATAGGGCTGTTATTAAGAGCTGGCTACGAAGCAAAAAGGGGAGCCGGGTCCAGATTCAGGTGCCCCGCCGGGGCAATAAAAAGAAGCTGGTTGATATGGTGACTAAAAACGCTCAAGCCAGTTTAGAACAGCTTAAAATCAAGCAGCTACCTGAGCCTGTAGCCTTAAAAGCTTCACTGGAAGAAATAAAGAGGGAACTAGACTTGCCCCGCCTGCCCTCCCGCATGGAAGGTTATGACATCTCCAACATCCAAGGCAAGGCCGCCGTGGGCAGTATGGTGG
>DAOVGW010000059.1 GCA_030672225.1 Dehalococcoidales bacterium
GGTCATTATATCAGGTTCGATGCCATATTGCTCGTAAGCAAAGAGCGTTCCGACTCGACCTAGGCCGGTTTGAATTTCATCTAAAATAAGTAGAATACCGGCTTGGTCGCACCAAGCCCGCACTGCTGATAAATAATTATCACTAGGCAGGTTGACCCCTCCCTCTCCCTGCACCGGTTCCAACATCACGGCGCAGGTTTGATTAGTGGTCGCCGCCTTTATCGCCTCAATATCATTATACTCTATATTGATAAAACCAGACGGCAGGGGAATATATGGCTGTTGAAATTTAGGCTGGGCGCTAGCTGCCACCATGGCTAGAGTGCGACCGTGAAAGGAACTCATTGTGGTAATAATCTCATAGGCTCCATTCAGATGGAGCTTTCCGTATCGTCGAGCTAGCTTCGCCGCCCCCTCATTAGCCTCTGCCCCGCTATTACAGAAAAACACCTTGTCCAAACAGCTATTCTGAACTAAAAGCTCGGCTAAGCGTATCTGGGGGATAGTATAGAACTGGTTTGAAGTTTGAATAAGGGTATGCACCTGCTCCGCTACCGCCTCAGCAACCACCGGATGACAGTGCCCCAGGCTGTTGACTGCCCAGCCGCCAACAAAGTCTAAATACTCCCGGCCATCTTCATCCCACACCCGTGCCCCCTCCCCTCTAACCAGGGTTACCGGGGTACGCTCTACAGTGTGCATCAGGTATTTGTGCTCAAGCTCCTGCCAGTAACTCATTTTCTTATTGTTGTGCCACCACCATGTCCTTCAATCTCCTTGAGCAGGGCGTGGGGCTGTCTACCGTCTATTATGCAGGTTATTGATGTTTTTGACAAAGCTCTCAGGCAGGCTTTAATCTTGGGAATCATTCCTCCCGAAGCCACACCTGAAGCCATTAAAGCCTCAGCCTCATCTGGTGAGAGCTGAGGTAGCAACTTACCTGATTGGTCACATATGCCGACTACATCGGTTAGAAAGATAAGCCTTTCCGCACCAGTGGCGGCCGCTATTTCACCAGCTACAGGGTCAGCGTTAATGTTAAGTATCTGGGGAGCGTCGTCTGGTTTATCGAATGAATGAAGGCCAAGCGGAGAAACGACCGGGACATAACCGGCTTGTAACAGAGCTTTCAGAGGAGCCGTGTTCACTTTAACCACCGTTCCCATATAGCCTAGCTTTTTGTCCTTAATCTTACCTTGAATAAGAGCTCCATCTACACCGCTAATGCCTACCGCTTGCCCACCCAAGCTATTGATTGCCGCCACAATCTCCTTATTGACCAGTCCGGCTAGCACTGCCGTCACCATCTCCAATGCTGGCTTATCAGTTACCCGCTCGCCGTCAATAAATTGGGTGGAAATCCCCCGTCTTGAAAGCCAGCCGGTTACCACATTAGCCCCACCATGCACTATAACCAATGATTTACCCTGCTTCTGGAGCTTGACTATGTCCTCAATAGTAGTATCTTGACTACCAAAGATAGCGCCACCGAGCTTAACCACGATAACCTTAGCCAACTTATTACTCAATCCATCCCCTTCTCTATTATTAAGTCATATACTGGCTATTAATAGTTACATATTCCTCAGATAGGTCACAACCCCAGGCGGTAGCTGTAGCCGTGCCCAGGTTAAGTTGTAAATTTATTGGCACCTCAGCACCAGCTAAAACCCTTACCACCTCTTCCTTATCAAAAGATAGTGGGCAACCACCTCTTACTAGGCAGATATTACCTAGGTAAAGGTCAATCTTTGCTTCCACCACCTCCGCGCCACTCCGCCCGACTGCGGCCACAATTCGCCCCCAATTGGGGTCATTACCATGTACCGCTGCCTTAACCAGGGGAGAGCTTACTGCTGTTCTGGCGGCTAGCTTGGCCTCGGCAGTAGTAAGTGCCCCGCCGATGGTAACCTCAATAAGCTTGGTCGCCCCCTCACCATCACGGGCAACGGATTTAGCCAGATAGATACAAACCTGGTCAAGCGCTTGCTGAAAGGCGCCAGCCTGACTACTGCCTGGTGAGAGGGGTCCATTTTTGGCCATCCCATTAGCCATTATCAGCACCATGTCATTGGGGCTGGTATCCCCATCGATTGAAATCATATTAAACGAAACGTCCGCCGCTTTTTGTAGAGCTACTTTAAGGAAACCTATGTCCACGGCAGCATCAGTAGTTAAGAAACAAAGCAAAGTGGCTAGATTGGGATGAATCATCCCCGAGCCTTTGGCCACACCACCAATAATAAATTCATTTTCACCGACTCTGACCACCACCGCCGTTTCCTTAAGCAAGGTATCGGTGGTCATAATAGCCCTTACCAGCTTATGACTGTCATCTGTAGAAAGGACAATCTGTTTTAGGCTGGCTCTTATGAGCTCCATCGGTAGCCGCTGACCAATCACCCCGGTGCTGGCTACCAGAATATCCTCGGCGGATACTCCAATACCCGCAGCCGCCAAATCTGTCATCTCAGCAGCATCACTAAGACCTTGCTCACCGGTGCAGGCATTAGCGCAGCCGCTATTTACGACTACTGCCACTGCTCTCCCCGACCGTAACCGCTTCTGGGACAGAATTACCGGCGCTGCCTTAATTTTATTGGTGGTAAATAGAGCCGTAGCCATACACGGTGCTTTAGAAAAGAGGATGCCAAGGTCAAGGGCATCCTCAGTCTCTTTCTTTATACCAGCGTAGGTAGCACCAGCCAAAAAACCCTTGGGAGAAGTAACCGTCCCAGCGGAGATAAACTCAATTTTGGCTTCCATTACCGAAACTATATCACATTGGATATGACCAAGACAATGAGGCTGTTTATTAACCTCACCCCGTCGGTTTACCCCGACGGACTGTTTCAATAGATGTATCCTCGGTGATAACTAGTCTTGCGGTGTTCTTCAAAAAAAGAAGGCTGCAGGGCATCAGCACCTACAGCCTTTACTCAGACCCGGGGTTTACTAACTTCCCCGGGAGCTTGACCAAACTGGAGTTTCCACTGGTGGTTTAACTGTTTTAATCGGTTGACTTATTGTCTGCCGGCGATGGCTGAATAGCGGGCGGCGCAGGAAAGAGGGAACGTCTAATTCGTCCTCACTCTTTATTTCCTTAAGTAATTGGGCAAATTCCTCTTCTCGAGTAGCTCCTGCCAGCCCTGTCTTGGAAGCAAAACCGGTGGCAACTAAAGTAATCTTTACCTCCCTTTCCATATTGGGGTCGTGAGCCACGCCGAAGATGATGTTAGCCTCAGGGTCTACGGCTTGCTTGA
>DAOVGW010000022.1 GCA_030672225.1 Dehalococcoidales bacterium
GGCTATTGTCAAAGCCACCACTCACTTTAATGACCCCCAGATTATTGCTGAAGTTTCTAAAAACCTGGGAGAAGCCATGCCCGGGCTGGATATAAATAAGATCCCTGCCGAGGAACTCTTAGCACCCAGAGGATGGTAATACGATAATCGTTATACCTGGAACTGCCCCAACCGAAGCCAATGACCTGAAGCTGCACTTACCATTGCCACCGCTGTATTTCCATAAGCCATTATATCAACAAAAGGCGTGCCTTAATGTATAGAGTGGAAGTTTACTTAAGAAGTCACCTGCCGGATGCCAGGGGACAGGGCCTAGTCCGGGATATAGGCGACCTGAGAATAACAACAGTCTCCGATGTTCGTGTGCGGGACATATACTGGCTGGACGCTGCTCTCAGGCCCGATGAACTGGATATGCTCTGTCGCCGTCTTTTGGCTGACCCGGTAACCCAAGAGTATCATTGTGATACAGAATTTAAGAGCCAGGACAAGACTGACCCCGGTCTTTATTCGGTTGAGGTGGCTTACAATGCCGGTGTTACTGACCCGGTAGAGGACTCCATAAAAAAAGCGGTTCTGGACTTGGGCATAAAAGATGTTAGAGCAGTTAAAACAGCCAAACGCTATCTTATAAGGGGCGAGCTTAGCAAAAATGAGCTAGAAGTTATCTCAAGTAGATTACTGGTTAACCCGATTATCCAGCACGTGGTTGAGCATGAGGTAGTAGCCTTTCCTGAAAGCCCCCGTTATCACTTCAAGTTAAAAGAGATAGACCTGCTTGGGGCAGAGGGGGCCAAGCTCTCGGAAATCGCCCGCCAATTTAGCTTTACCAAAGATGAACTGGGGGTAATTACCACCTATTTTAAGGAGGGGGAGCGTAACCCCACCGACGCTGAGCTGGAAACGCTGGCCCAGACCTGGTCTGAGCACTGCGTCCACAAAACCTTCAAAGCTAGAATTAGTTTTGGCGATACTGTAATAGACAACCTCTTAAAGAGCACTGTCATGAAAGTAACCGAGGAACTGGATAAGCCGTGGTGTCTCTCGGTCTTTGAAGACAACGCCGGCGTGATTGACTTTGATGGTCGCTGGGCCCTCTGCTTCAAGGTTGAGACACATAATCACCCATCAGCAGTTGAACCCTACGGAGGCGCCGCTACCGGCATTGGTGGCGTCGTCCGTGACATAATGGGCACCGGACTCTCTGCCAAGCCCATCCTTAATACCGATGTCTTCTGCTTTGCCCCCCCCGACTTGCCATATGACAGGTTACCACCCGGGGTACTGCACCCACGCCGTATCTTCAAGGGTGTCCGCGCCGGGGTAGCCGATTACGGCAACCGCCTCGGTATCCCGACGCTTAACGGCGCTATACTCTTTGACGAGCGCTACACGGCCAATCCACTTGTCTACTGCGGCACAGTAGGGCTGCTACCCAAAAACCTCTCCCGCCAAGGACAGCAGAAAGCCGGAGACCTTGTGGTGCTTTGCGGCGGCAGGACCGGGCGCGACGGCATACACGGAGTCACCTTTGCCTCGGAGCAACTTACCCAGGAATCAACCGCAGTTTCCTACGCCTCAGTCCAGATTGGCAACCCCATTGTGGAGAAAAGACTCATTGATGTTCTGCTCAAGGCCAGAGACAGACGGCTTTTTACCAGGATAACTGACTGTGGCGGCGGCGGGCTTTCCTCAGCAGTAGGTGAGATGGCTGCCGAAACCGGAGTCCGGGTTTATCTGGACAGGGTGTCCTTAAAATACGCCGGCTTATCCTATCCCGAGATATGGATATCCGAATCTCAAGAGCGGATGGTGCTGGCGGTGCCACCGGAGTGCTCGGAAGAACTCTTAGCCCTCTTTGCCAGTGAGGGTAGCGAGGCAACTGTCATTGGCGAGTTCACCGATGAGCACCGGCTCAAGCTGTTTTACCAAGAAAATCTGGTGGCTGACCTCAGTATGGAATTTCTGCACCAGGGGCGACCACAGCTTGAGCTTGAAGCGACCTGGCAAAAGCCACAGCACGCTGAGCCCGATTTAGCCCAACAACCCGACTTAGCCGAGACTTTGCTTAAAGTCCTCAGTTCGTTTAATGTGTGCAGCAAGGAATGGGTAATACGCCAGTACGACCACGAGGTACAGGGCTCAAGTGTGCTCAAGCCCCTGGTGGGCCGGGATAACGACGGCCCCGGTGACGCCGCTATTTTAAGGCCTGTTCTGGACTCGGAAATGGGTGTCATCGTATCAAATGGCATAAACCCGAAATACGGGGATATAGACCCCTACTGGATGGCAGCCTCAGCCATTGACGAAGCCCTGAGACAGATTATTGCTGTTGGCGGTAACTTAAAGCGAGTGGCTTTGCTGGACAACTTCAGCTGGGGCAATACCAACCGTCCTCATAACCTCGGAGCGCTGGTTCGGGCTGCCCAGGCGTGTTACGATATGGCACTTGTCTATGAGACACCGTTTATTTCCGGTAAGGACAGCCTTAACAATGAGTTTGAGCTTACCGGCAAGACCATCTCCATACCCCATACCCTACTCATTTCAGCCATCGGCGTCATGTCCGATACCAGCCGGGCGGTATCAATGGACCTGAAAAAGGCTGGCGACCTAATCTACATAGTGGGCACAACACAGAATGAACTGGGTGGGTCGGAATACTTTAGAAGTCTTGGCTCTGTCGGCAATAATGTGCCCAGGGTGGACCCGCATCAAGCCAAAGAAGCAATGGAGAGATTAAGTCTGGCTACAGAGCAGGGTTTGGTCCGGGCGTGCCATGACCTGAGCGAGGGCGGTATTGGTGTCGCCATTGCCGAGATGGCATTTGCCGGCCGGCTGGGGGCAGTAGTTTCCTTAAAAGATATGCCACTGGGTGAGCCTATGGACAGGGATGACCTGATATTATTCTCCGAATCAAACAGCCGCTTCCTAGTTGAGGTGGCACCAAATGATAAAGATAAGTTTGAGCGGGTAATGGATAAAACCAGTTTTGCCAGTATCGGCCAAGTTACCCCCTCTGAGATGCTGGAGATATACGGCATTGGGGGGAGAAAGGTTGTCGGTGTATCTATAGCCAAACTAAAGGAGGCCTGGCAGAAACCTTTAAGCTGGTAAAAGAAAATGAGCAAGGTGAGGACACTTATATTACGAGCCCCGGGAACCAATTGTGACGAGGAAACCGCCTTCGCTTTTGAGCAGGCGGGGGCGGTAGTGAGCTTGGTTCATATTAGCCAGCTAATTGACCGCACTAAGCAGCTTAAAGACTATCAGATAATGGTTATCCCCGGCGGCTTTACCTATGGCGACGACATGGGGGCAGGCAAGGTGCTGGCTAATGAAATCAGGCTAAAGCTTGGCCGGGACATAGAGAGGTTCACTGAAAACGGCGGGCTGATTTTGGGCATTTGTAACGGCTTTCAGGTGTTGGTAAAGACCGGCATCCTGCCGGGGCTACTACCAACCAGTAAGCTACCACTAACCCTGACAACCAACGATTCAGGCAGGTTTGAGTGCCGATGGGTGTACCTTGTGGCCAACCGGGAGAGCCGCTGTGTCTTCACCCGAGGGATAGAGCGCATGTACCTACCGGTCGCTCACGGTGAAGGTAAGGTCGTAGCCGACCCTAAGGTCCTGCCCGGGTTAGATGTGGTCCTCTACTACACCGATGAGCAGGGCAATACCAAGGCTGGCTACCCTTATAACCCCAATGGCTCAGTGGCAAATATTGCCGGCATCTCGGATGCTACCGGGCGCATCTTTGCCTTGATGCCACACCCGGAACGCTTTACCCGGGGCAGCCAGCACCCCAGGTGGCAAAGTGAGGGCACCAAAGAGCGGGGAGACGGCTTTAGAATCTTTACCAATGCCGTCAAGTGGGCTAAGAGCCTATAAGTCAGCACTCTCTCCAAAAGAAGTAGCCGCTTGACCCAGCTCCATCTTAAATCCCACTATTGCTGCTTAACCTGTGGGTATGCTATAATGTTAAACTAATGAGCGGCAAATAGCAGTTAAAGGGAGTTAAGAATTGCCAGATACAGCCACCATAAAAGAGCTTTTGGAAGCCGGAGTTCATTTCGGGCACCAGACCAGCCGCTGGCACCCTCGCATGAAGAGATACATTTTCACCAAGCGTAATGGCATCCATATTATTGATTTAGAACAGACAGCCAGTATGTTAGATGAGGCATGTGAATTTGTTAAACAGGTTGTCGAAGACGGCGGTAAGATTCTTTTTGTCGGCACTAAGAAACAGGCCCAGAATATTATAGAAGAAGAAGCTAAGCGCTGCGGCATGTATTATATCAACCAACGATGGATAGGCGGAGTATTAACTAATTTCGCTACCATTCAATCCCGGGTAGACTACCTGGTCCGCTTAGAAGACCAGCAAGCCAGGGGGGAGTTTAACCGCCTGCCCAAAAAGGAAGCCCTAAAACTTGAGGAGAAAATCAAGCGCCTCAACAAGCAGATGGGCGGTTTCAAGGAGATGACCAGCCTACCGGATACTTTATTCCTCGTTGACCCGGTAAAGGAAAGAATTGCCTTCGCTGAAGCCCAACGGTTAGGCATACCAGTAGTCGCCATTACCGATACCAACTGTAACCCCGATGATGTGGCTCGCCCTATTCCGGCTAATGATGATGCTATAAGAGCCATTAAGCTGATAACCGGCAAGCTCGCTGATGCCGTCATTGAAGGTAAGCTCGGTGAAGCAGTAACTGGGGCTGAGGAAGAGCCAGAAGTTGAGCTACCAGCCGATGAGGCAGCCGTTTATACGAGTGAGCCAAAGGAGCCAATGGAGCGACTCGAGCATGGCGTAGAAACAGTGCCAGGCATACCACCAGCCGATAAGGTAACAACCAATATAGAAGAGGCCGAGACAAGTCCTAAGGAGATTACCACCACAGAAACCACCGAGAGCACTCCTAGCACCGAGCCTACCGTTGAGGATAAATAAGGGAGTCAGGAGTTGGAAATATCAACAGCCCAAATTAAAGAGCTAAGGGCTCGGTGTGGCGCCGGCGTTATGGAGTGCCGTAATACCCTCCTTGAAGCCAAAGGGGATATGGAAAAGGCACTTGGGCTACTGAAAGAGAAAGGCCGGCTCAAGGCAGCCAAGAAGGCTGACCGCGCTACTGGCCAAGGATTAATTGAAGCCTATATCCATGCCGGAGGCCGCATTGGGGTTATGATTGAACTGAACTGTGAATCTGACTTTGTTGCTCGAACCAGTGAATTTAAGGAGCTGGCCCATAACCTGGCAATGCAGGTAGCCGCTCAAGACCCCCAATATGTCTCTAAAGAGGAAGCCCCGGAAGGGGATGACCTAGAAGTTGAGACAGCCTGTCTGCTTCTCCAGCCCTATATTAGAGACCCCGATAGAACCGTCCAAGATGTTATTGTTGAAACCATAGCCAAGGTAGGCGAGAATATCAAGGTTAGCCGATTTAGTAGATTTGAACTAGGAGACCAGATAGTAAGAAAATGACCGCAGTAAAGTATAGCCGGGTTCTCTTAAAACTCAGCGGTGAGGCTTTCAGTGGCAACACAGACTATGGCATTGACGCGCCTACTGTCACCCGGATAGCCAAACAGCTCCGACAGGTCATGGATATGGGGGTGGCAATAGCCATCGTCGTCGGTGGTGGTAACATCTGGCGCGGGGCTAAGGCGGCACAGGACGGCATAGACAGGGTAACCGCTGACTACGCCGGCATGCTAGCTACCATAATAAATGCCCTAGCCCTACAGGATGCCCTGGAAAGGGAAGGCGTAGTTACCCGAACCTTATCAGCAATAGATGTTCAGCAGATAGCCGAGCCATATATCAGACGCCGGGCGATTCGTCACCTAGAGAAGGGTAGAGCCGTCATCCTGGCCGCCGGTACTGGCAATCCATACATGACTACCGATACTGCCGCCGCTCTAAGAGCTGTAGAGATTGAGGCAGATGTCCTGCTCATGGCCAAGAATAATATTGATGGTGTCTATAGTGCCGACCCACTCAAAGACCCTAATGCCAAGAAGTTTGCTCATCTCACCTTCCTGGAAGCTATAAATATGCGTCTTCAGGTGATGGATACTACCGCTCTATCCCTATGCCTTGAAAACAAACTGCCGATAATTGTCTTTGACCTTCAAGCCGAGCGCAGTATTCAGCAAGCTATAATCGGCGAACCTATTGGCACTCTGATAACCGGCGAAAACTAAGATGATTGGTGACATCCTGCCTAATACTGAAGAAAAAATGCAGGCAGCTACTAATGCCCTGAAACGGGAACTGTCCACCATCCGTACCGGGCGGGCTACTCCTGCCTTAATAGAACACCTAAAGATAGACTACGGCGGCGTTCTCACCCCACTTAAGCATATAGCCAGCATTTCTGCGCCTGAAGCAAATCTCCTCATCATCCAGCCCTGGGACCCGGGCAGCATCCAGAGCATAGAAAAAGCTATCCTAAAGTCCAACCTCGGGCTAGCCCCAGGGAGTGATGGCAAACTTATTCGTCTCAAAATTCCACCCCTCTCTGAAGAGCGACGGCTGGAGTTAACTAAAGTAGTTAGAAGAAGGGTTGAAGAAGGGAAAATAGCGATACGCAACTTAAGGCGCAATGCCGCCGACGAACTAAAACAGCTAGAAAAGAATAAGGAAATATCACAGGATGAGCATAAGCGCACCTTAAACCAGCTACAAAAGCTCACCGGCAGCTTTACTTTTAGCGCCAACGAGGTTAGCAAGGACAAGGAAGCAGAGCTTATGGAGGTCTAGCCCGGTCTAGTGAAGTATACTACCTATGGTAACAAAAGTCATGAGAGAAATTACCCGCCTACCCAGCCATATAGCCTTCATAATGGACGGCAATGGCCGGTGGGCGCAGCAGCGGGGACTACCCAGACTTGAAGGTCACCGGGCCGGGATAGAGAACACCCACTCTGTTATTTCTTACCTAGATAAACTCCATATAAAGTATGTAGCACTCTATAGTTTCTCCACAGAAAACTGGAACCGCCCCCAAGAAGAGGTTAGCGGCCTGCTCGCTATATTAGGGGAGTCAATAGAAAAAGAAACCCTTGAGCTTCACAAAAACAATGTTAAGCTTCGTCACCTCGGTCGCCTTGAGAGGCTGCCCAAACAGCTTAAGCAGGCAATAAACTGGGCTCTTAAGCTAACCAAGAACAATGACGGAATGACCCTAAGCCTTGCCTTTGATTACGGGGGGCAGCTTGAAATCCTTGACGCAGTACGTAACATCATAGCTAAAGGCATCCCACCCCAAGAGGTAGACGAAAAACTATTTAGTAATTATCTCTATACCGCCGGATTACCTGATGTTGACCTAGTCATTCGGACTGGTGGCGAGCTGCGCCTTAGCAATTTCCTGCTGTGGCAGTCAGCCTACAGTGAATACTACTTCACCGAAGTGCTGTGGCCCGACTTTAATACCAAAGAGGTGGAGAAGGCACTAATCGCCTACAGCCAGCGACGAAGACGCTTCGGTGGCTTGTAAAGAAAGACCATGCTCAAGAAAAGGCTTATCACGGCACTCATTATCATCCCTCTCCTGGTAGCTGCTGTCTGGTTTGATAAGCCACTGCCCTGGTTCACTATATTTGTGGCGAGCTGGGGAGTGCTGGCCGTCCTTGAATTCTACCGGATGGTGGCTGCCCGGAGAGCGCCACCGCTTACCTACTTTGGCTTAATCTTAACACTACTATTTATCATAAGCCCCCATTTTGATTACACCCTTCTTAACCCACTGCTACTTACCTCGGCAGTAATACTACCCCTAATCTGGCTTGTGCTGCGGCCGAAGAAGGAAGAGGCATTTACCAGCTGGGCGTGGACAATAGCCGGCATTCTCTATGTGGGCTGGCTCTTAAGCTATCTCGTAGCTCTAAGGGGACTGGACTTTGGCCAAGAGTGGGTCTTCTTTACCCTATTTATCACTTTTGCTTCTGACTCTACCGCCTTCTTCATCGGCCGGACCTGGGGGCGGCACCACCTTGCCCCTCACATCAGCCCGAGAAAGACCTGGGAGGGGGCAGTTGCCGGTGTCCTTGGTGCCATCACAGTCAGCCTGCTGCTGATTACGCCACTCAACCTGCCTCTCGGCTACGCAGGGGCAATACTCCTCGGCATGGCAGTCAGCGTTTTTGGGCAAGCTGGTGACCTGGTTGAGTCATTGCTCAAGCGTAATATGGGCGTAAAGGAGTCGGGTAAGCTATTACCGGGGCACGGGGGCTTCCTTGACCGGATGGACAGCGTTGTCTTTGCAGGTATAGTAGTATACTATTATGTGATATGGGTAGTACAGTAAAACATTTAGCTGTGCTGGGTTCAACCGGCTCCATTGGCAGACAGGCTCTTGAAGTAGTCCGTGCCTTTCCCAAAAGGTTTCGCATCCTCGCCCTGGCTGCCGGCGAGAACACCAGCTTGCTTGAGCGGCAAATAAGTGAGTTTAAGCCAAGATTTGTCTATTACCAAGCAGCAAAGGCTGATGCCATCAGCGGAGAATACCAGTTTCTATCTCTGGAAGAAATGGCGGCTCACCCCGAGGTGAACACTGTCGTTGTCGCCACCCCGGGAAGGTCAGGACTTGGCCCAACGCTGGCAGCGGTAAAAGCAGGCAAGGTTGTTGCCCTGGCCAATAAAGAATCACTGGTCATGGCCGGCCGGATTATCTTAAGCGAGGCAAAGAAAAATGGCGCCCAAATTATGCCCATTGATAGCGAACATAGCGCTATCTGGCAGTGTCTTGAGGGTGAGACAAAGCCGCCAGCCCAGCTTATCCTGACTGCCTCCGGGGGTCCTTTCCACCACTACTCCCGGGCGCAGCTAGAAGCGGTTACTGCCGAGCAGGCCCTAAGACACCCATCGTGGCGGATGGGGAAAAAGGTTACCATTGACTCGGCTACCCTGATGAATAAAGGGCTTGAGGTAATTGAAGCCCACTGGCTGTTCGGCA
This sequence comes from Dehalococcoidales bacterium, assembly GCA_030672225.1. Taxonomy (GTDB): domain Bacteria; phylum Chloroflexota; class Dehalococcoidia; order Dehalococcoidales; family ARS1013; genus ARS1013. The sequence goes on from DAOVGW010000022.1 coordinate 8,970, forward strand.
TGCCATATGATAATATCAGAGTGCTAATCCACCCCCAGAGCATTATCCACTCTATAGTGGAATTTGCCGATGGTTCAGCCAAAGCCCAGCTAGGCTGCCCTGACATGCGCCTGCCTATCCAGTATGCCCTGACTTACCCCGAGCGCCTGCCTAACCCGGAACTCCCCAGACTTAACTGGAGCCTTATTAGCCATCTTGATTTTGAAGAACCCGACCTTAACAGCTTCCCCTGTCTCAAGCTGGCTATAGAGGCCGGAAAGAAAGGGGGGACATATCCAGCAGTGCTCTCGGCGGCTGATGAGGTAGCCGTTGAGTTTTTCCTATCCGGGCGCATTAAATTCACCGCTATTTCAAGCCTTGTGAAGCAGGTGCTAAAGCAGCATCAAGCCGTAGCCCAGCCCACCCTAGAGGAGATTATGACAGCCGATGCCTGGGCCAGAGAGAAAACCCTGGAGCTTATAGGTGGAGATAATCCATGCTAATTGCAATATTATCCGCCATTGGCGTTATTGTAGTCATTATCATTGCCCACGAACTGGGGCATTTTGTTACCGCCAAAGCCTCGGGAGTAAAAGTGGAGGAGTTCGGGCTAGGCTTTCCTCCACGGCTATTCTCCGTAAGACGTGGTGAAACCCTATATTCATTAAATGCGATACCCCTAGGGGGCTTTGTCAAGATGGCTGGTGAAGAAGACCCCAAGGCAGAGCGGAGTTTAGCCAGCAAAGGGATTGGCACCAGGCTACTGGTTTTAAGTGCCGGCTCGCTAATGAATGTCCTGCTGCCACTCCTCCTGTTTTCAATAGCCTTTATGGTCCCCCATGACGTGGTAATCGGGCAGGTAGTGGTTGAGGAAATAGCCGAAAATTCCCCCGCCGCCATGGCTGGCATCAGAGCGGGAGATACCATAATCAACATAAATGATAAAGAGATAAATAGTACGCTGGACTTAAGTCGTTATATCCAGCTAAATCTGGGCAAGGAGATTACCATACTGGTTGAACATAGCGACTTGAGCCAAGAAGAGGTAAAGCTAGTCCCCAGATGGCAGCCACCCCAAGGTGAAGGGGCAATTGGTGTTGCTGTAAGGACATTAGAGCCAACCATAGTCAGCCAGAGCGAGCCCTTCTGGAAGGCAATCCCCGCGGGAGTAAGCCAAACCATAGAAACACTGGTACTATTCAAAAATGGGATACTCAGCCTGCTTATCGGTGCAGTGCCGATGGAGGTAGCAGGACCAGTAGGTATCGCTCAAATCGCTACCGAGGTAGCTAAGGCTGGAGTTAGTCCATTACTAGAATTTGCTGCCTTCCTCAGTATAAACTTAGCTATACTAAATATCCTGCCCCTGCCGGCTCTGGACGGCGGCCGAATTACCTTTGTCCTTCTGGAATGGGCTCGCCGAGGCAAGCGCATCTCGCCCAAGAAAGAGGGTCTGGTGCATCTTGTCGGTTTCTTTATGCTGATGGGCTTAATTCTGGCAATTACCTACAAGGATATTATACGAATCGTAAGCGGAGACAGCTTAATACCATGAATTTTATGTTATTCGCAGGGAAGCTTGAAGGAGCGAGGCTTATTTACGAAGGGGTAGTTTGAAGAGGCAAAGCCCCTTCATCAAACCACTCTTCCCCCTTTCCTTTGAAGGAGAGGGGAATAAAGCGAGTTCCCAAGAAAATCAAGGATTTTTCTGGGTGCTTAAAGGGGGTGAGGTAGATAAATACTCCCATGAACCCTCGTAGAATATCAAAACCAATACAAATCGGCAATGTAACCGTTGGTGGTGGTGCCCCCATCGTGGTTCAGTCTATGACCAAGACCGATACCCATGATGTTATATCAACTATTGCCCAAATCAGGGAGCTTGAAGACCATGGCTGTGAGCTGGTACGGGTGGCCGTGCCTGATGCCGAAGCCGCCCAAGTCTTACCAGCCATAAAAAGGGGTACCGCCATACCCCTAATTGCCGATATCCACTTTGACTACCAGCTGGCTTTAATGGCTATTTCAGCCGGCGTTGATGGACTGCGCTTGAACCCGGGCAACATCGGAGAGCCGGAAAAGGTTAAAGCTGTGGCTCAAGCAGCTAAAGAAAGGAATATCCCCATCCGCATCGGGGTAAATGCCGGCAGCCTGCCCAAGACAACTAATCCCGAACTATCCATCGCTCAACAAATGGTAGAAGCCGCCCTCAAGCAGATACGCCTACTGGAGAGTCTTGACTTTGACCTAATTAAGGTCTCTCTCAAGGCTTTTGATGTGCCCACTACAATTTCTGCCTACCGGGACATTGCCCAGAAGATTCCTTATCCCCTGCATATCGGCATTACCGAGGCTGGCACACCCCGAACCGGCGTTATCCGCAGTGCTGTGGGTATCAGCACCCTCCTATACCTCGGCATCGGCGATACCATCCGTGTGTCACTGACCGCCCATCCCAGAGAAGAGGTAATCGCTGCCTAC
>DAOVGW010000011.1 GCA_030672225.1 Dehalococcoidales bacterium
GAGCCGGAGAAGAAGGCCGACAGAACAAGACAAATAAAAAGAAACACCAAGTACAGTGTTTCAGTAGACATATAGCCTCACCTCACTCTTATGCTGGCCAAGAAAGTTAATGGACAGCTTTACCAGTCTTAAATTAAAAGCTACTCTAAATTATCATAACACTGGCTGGTAGGTGTGTCAAAAGAGATAGAGATTGTGTATGACCTCACCCCTCGAAGAGTCTTCGGCCTTTATCCCCCTCTCCCTCTGGGCTTTCGCCCTTTAGGGCAAGCCTTAAAAGGAAAGGGGGAAATAGAAGAAGAGGGGCTTCGCCCCTCTCCTGCCTACGCTCCCCCTATAGAGACTTAAATTATGAGGTTGGTTAACAATCCCACCATTGTTTTGCCGTCTACCAGCTATGCTATAATCTTAAGGAATGAAAATCCTGGGCATTGAGACCTCTTGTGACGAAACGGCGGCGGCAGTGGTGGAGAACGGGACCAAAATTCTATCCAACGAGATTGCCTCCCAGGTAGAGATACATGCCCGCTACGGCGGGATTGTTCCCGAGGTAGCCTCAAGACAGCACATCCTGGCTGTCATTCCGATACTTGAGCAGGCAATGGCTAAAGCTAAAGTCAGCTGGCACGACCTGGACGGCATTGCTGTTACCATGGGACCGGGGCTTGCCGGCTCGCTGCTGGTGGGGGTAAGTGTCGCCAAGGCGCTCGCTCTGGCTCAACAGTTGCCCCTTATCGGGGTTAACCACCTTGAGGCACATATCTACGCCAACTGGCTGGGCGGTAAGTGCCCGCTATTTCCCCTTATCTCTCTTATCGTTTCTGGAGGTCATAGCGACTTAGTGTTAATGAGAGACCACCTGGACTATGTTTTACTGGGACGAACCCGAGATGATGCCGCCGGTGAAGCCTTTGATAAAGCTGCCCGGATACTGGGACTGAGCTACCCTGGCGGTCCAGCCATTGAGAAGGCCGCCAGAGAGGGCATCGCCTCTATCAAACTGCCCCGTGCTTGGCTAAAGGGCACCTGTGACTTCAGTTTTAGCGGTCTTAAAACAGCCCTATTGCGACTGGTAGAAGGGGATAAGGTCTTCACTATGGCCGATGCCGCCGCCAGCTTTCAGGAAGCAGTTATCGATGTTCTGGTCACCAAAACTGTAGCCACCGCTAAAGAGCATCGGGTGAAGCAGATTTTACTGGCCGGTGGAGTAGCCGCAAATTCGCTTCTTCGTCAGCGTCTTAAGGAGAATTCACCCATACCAGTGCTGGTGCCCGAACCGATACTATGCACCGATAACGCGGCTATGGTTGCCGCCAGTGGCTACTACCAATTTCAGGCTGGCAAGACAAGCGGTCTAGATTTAGATGTAGCTCCCAGCCTCAAGATAGCCTAAAGCGAGAAGCAATTATAACTACTATCAGCCTGACTGCCTAGCCAGCTCCTGTTTAAACACCCGATAGGCTGTCTCATCAAAAGGGGCTTCAATCTTAACCATTGCCTTACTCCGCAACAGTCTTCACTGACCCTCGGTCTTACCTAGCCGATGAAGCTGGTTAGCTATGACCAAATTCTACCCGGCTTAGTGTAAGCTGTCAAAAGGTATAGAACTGGAAATCGGGCTAAAAAGGGCAATTTATAGAGAAATCGGCTAATATAAGCCGCTAGTTGCCTGTAAGTTGCTTACGTTAACTATAAATAAGCATCTGTTGAGTTGCGGCACAGAGCTAACTACGCTATGATAGTTAATTAGCAGTCTCGGCGTGAGATTGCTAAAAATTTGTAGCCGTGATATACTAAAACTTTAGAAAGGAGGATGAAAATGGCTATTAAACTTCAGCCGCTGGGTAACATGGTAATATTCAGACCCAAAAAGGCGGAAGCAAAAAGCAAGGGAGGGATTATTTTGCCCGATGTTGCCAAAGAGAAACCCCAGGAGGGCGTGGTTGTTGCCGTTGGTCCGGGCAAGATAACAGAAAGTGGGAAGAGAGAACCCATGGAGGTCAAGGTGGGTGATACCATAATTTACCCCAAGTTCGGTGGCCAAGAGCTTAAGATTGATGGCGAAGAACTGATAATCATGCCCGAAAGCAGCATTTGGGCCAAGAGAATCAAAAAATAAAAATCTTACTGCTAGCATAAGGAGACTGAAATGGCTAAACAGATAATTTTCGGTGAAGAAGCCAGAGCTGCCCTGAAGAAGGGGGTAGATGTTCTGGTTGATACAGTTAAGGTAACCCTGGGGCCTAAGGGTCACCCGGTAGCTCTGGACAAAAAGTGGGGAGCGCCACTAGTAATTGATGACGGTGTTACTATCGCCAAGGACATTGAGCTTCCCGAGCCCTTTGAGAATATGGGGGTTCAGCTAGTCAAGGAGGCAGCCACCAAGACCAATGATGCCTGCGGCGATGGGACAACCACGTCAACTGTTCTGGCAGCAACTATGATTAGTGAGGGCTTTAAGAACATAGCCGCTGGCGCCGAGCCTATCAGCCTAAAGAGGGGGGTTGAAAAGGCAGCCACTACTATTCTGGATGAGCTAAAGAAGGCGTCTACTCCAGTGAAGGGCAAAGAACAGATTGTCCAGGTGGCAACGATAACCGCCAAAGATCCTGAGATTGGTAACCTAATAGCTGATGTCATGGATAAGGTGGGCAAGGACGGGGTCATCACTATTGAGGAGTCCAAAGGCATAAAGTATGAGACTGAATACGTTGAAGGGATACAATTTGACCGCGGCTATATCAGTCCCTACTTCATCACCGATGCCGCCCGCATGGAAGCGGTGATAGAAGATGCCCACATCCTGATTACTGATAAGAAAATCTCAGCCATTGCTGACCTTCTGCCGTCTCTAGAGAAGATAATGCAGGTAACAAAGAACCTGCTTATTATCGCTGAGGATGTGGACAGCGAAGCCCTGGCTACCCTGGTAATCAATAAGCTACGGGGCACAATAAATATTTTAGCTGTTAAGGCTCCCGGCTTTGGTGACCGTCGTAAGGAACTGCTGGAAGATATAGCTGTTCTTGTTGGAGGCACGGTAATCTCAGGGGACATAGGCCGTAAACTGGATTCAGTCACTCCAGAGGACCTGGGCCGGGCTCGCCGGGTGGTCACCAATAAGGATAAGACCACTATC
>DAOVGW010000049.1 GCA_030672225.1 Dehalococcoidales bacterium
GCCATTTGGCCCGAGCATGCCAAAGACCTCGCCCTGCTCGACATGAAAGCTTATACCATCCACCGCCTTGATGGTGCCATAGTGCTTTACCAGATTCAAAACCTCAATAACCATAAAGACCTCTTGCAAGGGAACCAAAGAGTGCTAGGAATTACTAGGGTAAAAGATAATCACAAATCACAACCGATGGTCAGGATTATGACAAGAGCCAGGCTTGTGCTTTTACTTTTGTAAGGTGTTATCAGCACTGGATAACTAAAAGGATTATGAGAGCAATAACAATGACGCCGGCTATTCCAACTGCTAGATACCAACGAGGGCTACGTTTAGCTCGCCCTATCTCTGGCATCTCTCTCAAGGTCTCCATTGATGGGACTTCCTCAGGGGGTAGCTCGGCATATTCAGACCACTGCTGGAAGAGCTTCCTGGTCTTCTTTTCTGAACTAAAGGCGTCTCTTACTGCCTTGACTATCGGTTTTGCCGCCCGTTCCAAGAAGACTTCGCTTATCTTCTGGCCGGAAAGCCTTTTTTCGCTAACTTTTAGTTGCTTACCGCAATGGGGGCAGAAGCTGGTCTGGTCCAACAGCTCTCGCCCACAATAGGGACAGAAGACTAGCCTTTCAGTCTCCTGGTTAACTGGCTTCAGGTCTTGGCCACAATACGGGCAAAAAGCCAAGCTTGCAGGAAAGAGAGACTCATCTATATTGCGACCACAATTCGGGCACTGCACCTTTCTTTAGCCCCTTTTAAGAATCAGCCAGCTTCTTACGGCAGATAATTATAACACGCAGATGGGACAATTAAAACCCATCTAGCCGCTTATTGGACAGTATTGGATTTAAAGACTATAATCTTTAGGTAACTATGGGTCTTAAGCCTAAACCTCAGGTTCTTTTTGGTCGCAAGGAGATAGAAGCCGCAGTCAGCCGGCTGGCGGCCGAAATCAGAGGCGATTACCATGACAAGCAGCCTGTTCTAATAGGTGTTCTTAAGGGTGCCTTTGTCTTTCTGGCTGACCTAGTGCGGCTACTTGATTTTCCCTTGGAAGTGGAGTTTATTAGACTGTCCAGTTATGGCAAGGGCAAGGAAAGTTCGGGTAAGATTAGAGTAGTACAGGGGCTTGGCTCTGAAGTTAAGGGCCGGCATGTACTTATTATTGAAGACATCGTGGATACCGGTCTAACGACCACTTTCCTATTAGATTATCTACTCCAGAAAAAGCCAGCCTCAATAAAGGTTTGTAGCTTAACCAGCAAGCCATCCCGGCGAAAGTTGCCAGTTACAATTAGCTACCTGGGTTTTACCGTCCCCGATAAGTTTCTGGTTGGTTACGGGCTGGACTCTGATGAGGAGTTTCGCAATCTCCCGGATATATGTTTTGTTGGTGGTGATAAGTAGTGTCATCCAAACTAGCTCGCTTAATAAAAGTAGCCAAAGGGGAGTCTGCCGCAGACCTGGTCTTGGCTAACACCAGAGTAATAAATGTTTTCACCGGCGGGATAGAGACCGGCAATATAGCTATTTATGATGGCAGGATTGCCGGCGTTGGCGACTACCATCAGGCTAAGCAGGTGATAGATTTAGAGGGAAAGTATCTGGCTCCTGGTCTTATCAACGGTCATAGCCACATAGAAAGCTCTATGCTTGATATTGGTCAGTACGCCCGGGCGGTAGTACCCCGAGGCACCCTGGCAATTGTTACTGACCTTCATGAGCTGGCAAATGTCTCGGGGCTGGATGGTATCAGATATATTCTCAGCTCTGCCCACCGTCTGCCTCTAGAACTCTTCTTAATGGCTCCGTCCTGCGTGCCGGCGACTCATCTTGAGACTTCAGGGGCTTCCCTTGACAGGGAGGCTCTTCGTCGGCTTCTCCGGTGGCGGGGGGTTATCGGGTTGGGGGAGGTGATGAATTTCCCCGGGGTCATTAGCGGTAATGATAACTTGCTTGATAAGATTGCCTTGGCTGAAGGCAGGGTGGTTGATGGTCATGCCCCTGGGGTTAGCGGCAAAGACCTTAGTGCCTATATTGCCGCCGGCATTTATTCTGACCATGAATCGGTTTCTCTTGAGGAGGCTAGAGAGAAATTAAGGCAGGGTATGTACGTTATGCTCAGAGAAGGCTCATCAGAGAAAAACCTGGATACCTTGCTGCCCCTGGTTACCGATAAGACCTACAGGCGATGTTTTTTTGTTGTTGATGACCGTAGCTGTGCTGACCTCCTCAGGGATGGTGATATTGACGCCGTAGTGCGAAAGGCGGTTCGCCGTGGCCTTGAGCCGGTGCGGGCAATTCAGATGGCAACCATTAATACCGCCGAGTATTTTGGGCTCAAAAATCTGGGAGCTATAGCCCCTGGCTATATGGCTAATCTGATTGTCATTAGTGCCCTATCCAGCCTGGAGATAGATATGGTCTTTCATCGGGGTTGCTTGGTAGCCAGGCAAGGAAAGCCGTTATTCTCACTCAAACAGCCAAGTTCCAAACAACTGACCAGTACAGTCAATATTAAGCCGTTTGCCATAGAAGCGCTACAGCTTATGGCTTCGGCAGAGACCAAGCCGGTTATTGAGGTTGTTCCAGGCCAAATAGTTACTAAGAAGAGGCTAGAGAAGGTCAAGGTTGCTGGTGGCGTTATTCTAGCTGATACCAGCCGGGATATTCTGAAGCTAGTGGTGGTGGAGAGACACCGTGCTTCTGGCAATATCGGCCTGGGGCTGGTTACGGGATTTGGCCTAAAATATGGAGCCCTGGTCTCCTCTATCGCCCATGACAGTCATAATATTATTGCTGTGGGCACCAGCGATGAGGATATATTTATTGGTATAAAAGAAATTGAGAAGCTTCAGGGTGGTCTGGCGGTAATTGCTGAGGGCAAGGTATTAGGCAGTTTGGCGCTACCCGTTGGTGGACTACTGTCCGATGAACCAGCGGAGGTAGTGGTCGGCAAGTTAGAGACGCTGGAGGCTCTAGCCAAGGATTTGGGGGTAAAACTACCTTCACCATTTGCTACCCTTTCCTTCCTGGCATTACCGGTGATTCCTGAACTCAGGCTGACTGACCTGGGGCTGGTAGATGTTAATGCCTTTAGGCTGATTGACTAATCAGGAGGTAAGCCTATGTCACCACCTAGATCATCTAAGCTGGAGCCCAAAATCCTGGAGATGCTGCCGCAGAAGATGGCAGTAGTCTGTGGCCAGGGCACCCCGGATAAGGTTTTCCCCAAGCTTATGCCTGCCCTCTATGGCTCGGTTTTCACCCTGAAGTTTGGCCTTAAGAAGAAGGGGCTGCCTACCTTCAAAGTCAGCGGACTCCGCGCCCGCTACCCCGATGCTCACCTTGTGCCCAAAGAGGAATGGACTCATATAATCGGTTTGCCTATTCCTTCCGACACGGTTTCCTTACCTCAGAAGGTAGCCGATGTTGAGGTTAAGATTGAGACCTGGCAGTACGGCCCCGTAGCCCAGATTCTCCACCTGGGAGCTTATGACCAGGAAGGGCCCACCGTTAGCCGCCTGCACCAGTTCATTGAAGACAACAGTTATGAGATAGCCGGCGTTCACGAAGAAGAATATCTCAGCCGACCTGATGCCAAGGTCGTTAAGACCATTATTAGGTATGTGGTGAGGAAGAAATAAGGAGGTTGCTAACTATGCAAAGCCAGTTGGAACTTTTAGATGAGATTATAGAGTGCACGACTAAGTTCAAACAAGAACTACCGGGGGCGATGGCTGCCCATACTGCTTTCACGGACGAGGTATATAAGGACGGGGCACTTAGTCACAAAGTCAAACGGTTAATAGCTCTGGGAATAGCACTCCGGGCTGGCTGCACTGGATGTATTGTATATCAAACTAAGATGGCGGTGGAGGCTGGAGCTACCAAAGCCGAGGTCTTGGAAGCTGTGTCAGTAGCCATTGCCATGGGTGGTACTCCCGCCACTAGCTGGTCGTGGCGGGTGGTCAAGGTGTTGGAGGAGTTAGGGAAGTGGTAGCTAAACGAGTGCTGCCATCACGAGCTAGCTCAAACTCCTTCACATCCACCAGGCCCCACCCAACCAGCTTTACACCCCACTTATGGTGAGCCAGAGCCAGGCAATAAAAATACCTAATATGGCGCCGGCAATGACCTGAAATGGCGTATGGCCAATGAACTCCCGCAGGTCACGCTCAACCTCAGCCCTGGGACGTTTTTCCAGAAGCTCTTTTACGATGCGGTTAAGGATAATTGATTGTTGGCTCACTGCCTGGCGCACACCAGCGGCATCATACATAACCACCATCGCCAGGATAGCAGTAATGGCAAAAGTTATTGAGTTAAGGCCGTCTGTTATAGCCACCGCCATAGCTAGCGCACAAACCAGCGCCGTATGTGAGCTGGGCATGCCACCACTCCTTAGTAAAAACCACAAGTCCAGACGCTTTTCTTTGGCGAGAGTGATGAATACCTTTACTAGTTGGGCTATAGCCCAGGCAGCAATAGGTATTACCAGTACCTTATTGGTTATAATTTCGTACAACAAATACTCCTGTGTTCACTCTTCTACACTTAACCTTTTTTGGGTACTATCATTCTTTTTGTGGTGGCTTGATACTCAACCCCAGGCGCCGCATCTGCCACTCCCTAAGGCACTTGAGCCCTTCTTCATCGCTTAGAACGTTCCAGTAGCGGTAGAAATCGGAGACATAGAACCTAGGAGAAAAAGTGGTAACAACGGTTACTACTCTATCGGCGACCTTCTCTACCTGTTTTACTGCTGTTGCTGATGCCGTCGGCACTGCTACCACTATCTGCTTTGGGTGGCGGCGGCGCACCGATTCTACAGCCGCCATCATAGTATAGCCTGAAGCCAGGCCGTCATCAATGACTATGGCTATCTTATCACTTACTACAGATAGCGGCCGGCTTCCCCGGTAGAGGAGGCTCCGCTGTTGAATATCATTCCTTACTTCGCTGACCTGATAGTTTATCTGTTGTTCGGTGAGGCTTAGTTTCTTCAGCACTTCCTGGTTAAAAATTATAGTGCCATCGTCAGCCACAGCGCCAAAGCCACCTTCGGGGCTAAGCGGAATCGGGAGCTTCCGGGAGATGACCAGGTCAAGGTTAGCCCCAAGGGCAAGAGCTACCTGGAGTGCCACCGGCAGACCACCGTTAGGGATGGCAAGCACTACTACTGGCTGCTTCTTATATTCACCAAGCTTGGTGGCTAATTGCCTTCCAGCATCATATCGGCTCTCAAAAATGGGTTGCTGTCTCGAGAAGTGCACCCTTTCCTCCTTCTTAACTATAAGAGATTTAAATGAGCTCTGGATTTATGCCGAAACTTACTGTCCTTGCCTCTCCTCCTCAATAAGCCTTTCACCATACTCCAGCAGGAGCTTAGTTCGCTCTGGGGATACTTTGGTTGCTTCCAAGTAAGCCCTTAAGGCTTGAGCCGGGGTTATCTCTTCAGCGGTCAGGTCACCCAGTCTAAGGCGACTCTCTCGCTTAATATCCTTGGCAATAGTATAGTAGTGGGCTTCAGCTAAGGCGTTCCTGATATCACCGTCCCTAATCTGTCCCTCAAGCTCTTGGGGCAGACAAATTAGGAGGCGGACTATAGCATCGCTGACACCTCCCTCTTGCTCAGTAATAGCCTTAAGCACAGTTGTTGTCGGGTCAGTGTCAGCTAGCTCAATATTGACATTAATGGTGATAAGGCGGCGCCCATTTACCGGGTGGAATTCAAAGGCGACTTGTCGTTTGCCTGTTTCCCCGTCTGGCTCAATCTCTACCAGATAAAACCCCTTGTCATCCCCCTCATCGCTAAAATCCAGCCGTCCTAGGCTTCCGGCATAGGCTACTGGCGGGTTATGAGATAAGACCTGATGCTTATGAATATGTCCTAAAGCAATATAATCAAAAGCGGGATTGGCAACATTGCTCAGCAAAAGTATGTGCTCTTGCCCGATAGTCATTGATTTTTCGGAACCTATCCGGGCTCCTGAGACCCATACATGGGCTGCCAGAACAGCCGGCAGTTTTGGGTCAAGCTCTTTAGCCCTGATGTTAATAATACCAGTTAGCACCTCTTGCATTTTGAGACTTAGCTGGTCAAAGTCAAGGTTTTTGGCATCTTCTCTGCTAAGTAAAGCACTGCGTCTCAGCCAGGGTAAGGAGACAACCTGGATAATGCCACTCGGGGTAGGAATTTTGTAGACATCGGGGTGGTTGGCGACGTAGACACTCTTAACGGCTAGGGTATCAAAGATTTCAGTAGTGGTGGCCCTGCCGATAGCATTGGGCAGGTCGTGATTGCCAACGAGAAGAAGGATAGGGATGCCGCTACTTGACAGGCGGCTGATGCGTCGGGCAAATTCCCGCTGCTGTGTCTGGCTGGGGTCTCTACTCTTATAGGCGTCGCCGCAGAAGAGAACCAGGTCAACCTTGTTTTTAAGGGCAAAGTCGGTAAGCCGGTCAAGGGCGGACAAGAATTCAAGGAGGCGGGACGATAGCCCACTGGCCGGGTCAATCCGCCCGTAACTTTCCACGCCGAGGTGAAGGTCGGCAAAGTGGATGATTTTCAACCCTGTCCCCCTTTAGGTTTTTATTGGGTAACCCTATCCCTCGAAGAGCCTTCGACCTTTATCCCCTTCCCCTCGAAGAGTCTTCGACTTAATAAGGAGAGGGGGAAGAGTATTCATTAGAGGGGCTTCGCCCCTCTAAAACTCTCTATAAATGACCTTTAGTGAAGAGCTAGAACCCCAGCCAGTAGCTGCCACCCTCAGGCAAAACCTCAAAGGGTTCGCCACCGAGCTTAGCCTGTAGGGTGTTCTTCAGCTCGCTGATGGGTAATCGTACCTGTTTCATGCTATCACGTTCGCGGATGGTAACCTGCTTATCTTCAAGCGACTCAAAGTCAATAGTAATACAGAAGGGCGTGCCAATCTCGTCCTGGCGTCGGTAGCGGCGGCCGATGCTCTGGGCATCATCGTAGCTTACCATCCAGCACTGGCGGAGGTCTGCGTAAAGCTCTTTGGCCACCTTAACCAGCGGTTCCCTTCGGCTTAAGGGGAGTACCGCTGCCTTGAAGGGAGCCAGAGCCGGGTGCAGCCGAAGCACCACCCTTATTCCGTCTTTATCCGGTTCTTCATCGTAGGCATCGCACAAGAAGGCGAGGAAAGAGCGGTCTACCCCGGCTGACGGCTCGATTATATAGGGGGTAAAATGCTCCTTTGCCTCCTCATCAAAGTAGGCCATGCTCTGGCCACTGGACTTGGCATGTTGCACCAGGTCAAAGTCACCACGGTTGGCAATGCCTTCCAGCTCAGACCAGCCCATCGGGAACAGGTATTCAATGTCATGACACTGCCTAGCATAGTGAGCCAGTTCTCCCTTGGTATGGCGACGTAGGCGCAGGTTTTCCTTTTTGATGCCTAAGTTCAGATACCAGTTAAGACGTTCTTTAAGCCAGTAGTCAAACCACTCCTTATCTGTCCCTGGTTTTACGAAATACTCTATTTCCATCTGCTCAAACTCGCGAGTGCGGAAGATAAAGTTACCGGTGGTAATCTCGTTGCGGAAGGCCTTACCTATCTGAGCCACGCCGAAGGGCAAGCGCTTTCTGGTAGTGTTAACTATATTCTGGAAGTTAACAAATATCCCTTGGGCTGTCTCGGGGCGCAGGTAAACTGTGCTGGCTTGGTCCTCAACAGGACCCATGAAGGTCTGAAACATTAGATTGAACAGGCGGGGTTCGGTTAATTCACCGCCGCAGGAGGGACAGCTTTCATCT
>DAOVGW010000006.1 GCA_030672225.1 Dehalococcoidales bacterium
TCCTGAAAGAGTACCTTCCCCAGCAGATAAGCCGCGAGGAGATTATAGCCGCCGCCAGGCAGGTCATTAGTGAAGTGGGAGCCCAAGGACCCGGTGATAAGGGTAAGGTCATGTCCCAACTCATACCCCAGCTTAAAGGCAAAGCTGACGGGCGAGAGATAAACGAAGTAGTAACCGAGTTGCTCAGCTAGCTACCGTAAAGAAATAGTTTGCTAGAGAGGGCACAACCCCTCTCTTTCTTTTTGGGTAACAATATGACGGTTTGTTACGTTTGGGCTTGTTAGAGGCATTGTTGCCGGGGTAGTCATGGAGAGGAGAGGGGAACTTAAGGGAGTGAGGCTTCGCCCTAGAGGGCTCAAGCCCGAAGGGTTGATAAATAATCTCTTAATAAAGACTAGTGGTGCCAAGTGAGGGTATTGCTTAGATGAAGAAAAGGCTGGTTGTCATCCTATCAACAATAGTTATGAGCATTACGCTTGGCTATCTTTTTTTCTTGAGCTTGCTTTTAGGTTTTCTAGCAACCAAATATCTAGCAGCTGAATCAGTGGGAGAACGAGGTAAAATAAGGTCAATTGTTATTCCTTTTAGAAGCTGGCGGATTCACCTTCACCACTGGCTCTACTCTTTATGGCTGATAGGCCTCAGTTTCGCAACCGGTATCCACTTTTTGACCCCAACTATAACCTATGGATTGTTGGGTGGTGTAACTTTCCAAGGTGTTTACAGTTACAGTGACTGGCATATAGTTCTAATTAACAGACATCAAACTAGAGCAAAAGACCGCTTGGCCACCGCCAGCAAAGATGGGGCACATGCTGAGTCCGGGCTAATAGCCACCTTTGGAGAGGCTGGAGCATCAGAGCAATAAAAATAGAGCCTTACTACTACCGGCGACGATAAGATTTTAGACCGGCGGTGCCATACGGGCTTTACTCAAGCCAGTGCCCTATTTAGCTCAAGTCTGAGATAGTCTGGCTCAATGCCCAGGTCCAGCGCCGCCCACGGTAGTTCTTTAGCGGTATCCCACCTCTTATGAGCATAGAAATCAATATCCAGTTGACGCTTCTTTACGGCTTTACGCCAGCCGGATAGCGACACCTCTTCTATACTGGCCAGCACCGCAGCCAGCTTTATATCCCCCCGGGCTAGAACCCCCTGAACCTGGCTCCAGGCCGGGCTTTCACTTTTAATCCTAATCCCTCTGGCTGGTAGCCTTTTTTTAAGCAGAGACAAACGACGATTTAAGGTGGCAAGGCCTGCCATCGGCAGCCACTGGAACGGGGTGCCCGCCTTGGGCACAAAAGGAGCCATGTTCAAGATAAGACGGCAACCAGCTTGCCGCCTGTCCAGAATATCCTTGCACTTTATAGCCAGTGTTATGATTTCTTCTATATCCTCATCTGTCTCCGAGGGCAGTCCTACCATAAAATAGAGTTTGAGCTGCCTTATCCCGGCTTGAGCGACTTTGGCTACCGCCTCCAGAATATCATCCTCAGAGATACCCTTTCTTATCACCTGACGAAGCCGCTGGGAGCCAGCCTCAGGGGCTAGAGCAATAGTCCGAGCACCCCCCTGAGCCAGCTCTCTTAACACTGCACTAGAAAGAGGGCTAACTCTTAAAGAACTGATGGAAAGGCCGGCCCCCATCCGCCGCAGCCTAAGCAGCAGTTCCTCTATCTGAGGGTGCTCAGTTACCACCGGCCCCACCAGACCCAGGCGCCTTCTATATTTAAGCCCCAGCCTCGCCTGCTCTACCAGCCTGTCTATAGAGCGGTAGCGTATGGGACAAAAGGCAGAGCTAACAAGACAAAAACGGCAACCCCGGTTGCAGCCCCGCTCAACCTCAATGAGATAGAGGTCACCAAGCTCGGTATCCGGGGTGAGCACCACCGAGCCTACTGGAAAATCATCCAGATCCCGAGCCCACTGACGGACAACCGGAGTCCCTGAGTGGGCTAAAGGCACATAGACGCCAGGTAGCCCGGCCAGGGCTTTCAGCAGGACATCACGTTTACCGCTAATTCCCCCAGCCAGCGCAGAAATCACCGCCGGAAGGAGCGGCTCCGCCTCGCCAATGCACAGGCAGTCAAAAAAGGGAGACACAGGCATGGGATTGGCGGTAATACAGGCACCACCAGCTATAACCAGGGGGTGTCGCTCATCACGGTCGGCAGCATATAGCGGGATACCACCAGACTTCAGAATTTGGGCTATATTTAAGTAGTCAAGCTCATAGGAGATAGAAAAGGCAAGGACAGCAAAGTCTGAAAGTGGTCGCTTAGACTCCAGACTCAACTGCTGACCGTTACCTTCCCAGAAGACCCGCTCACAAACGACGTCGCTATAGCTATTTAGCAGGCTGTAGATGGCGTGAATGCCCAGATTGGACATGCCAACATAATAGGAGTTGGGGTAGATAAGAGCCACCGGTAGTCTGCCCCCCCAATCCTTGATAATGGCACCCTGTTCTCGGGAAAGCCTCTCTCCATGATAAGGTGGCAAACGGCGAGCCCTTTGCCACCTGACCTTTCTGACTTCATCCCACCCCATGAGTAGCTACCAACTACCTATTTCCAGCAGCCCCGGAGCAGCCGTCCGTCTATAGTTTGTACCCTATCAGATACATTCCTTAACTGCATAGAGGTTCGCTCCCTACCAAACAGCGCCACCTCTACATTCTTGCCGTTGTCC
The DNA here is from genome assembly GCA_030672225.1 of Dehalococcoidales bacterium. Classification (GTDB taxonomy): domain Bacteria; phylum Chloroflexota; class Dehalococcoidia; order Dehalococcoidales; family ARS1013; genus ARS1013. Next base: position 2,692 of record DAOVGW010000006.1, read on the forward strand.
TTTACCGCCTGCAGGGCGCCGACATAATCGGTATCGCCAGCCACCAGTATCGCCACATCATAATTATTCTTAAAGCTATGGGTTATCATATCAGTAGCCAGTTGAATATCAACGCCCTTTTCATAGGGTGGCGAATTGGGCCAATTGTTATAAACCAGACGCCCCAGGCGCAGTTCGGTATAGGGTATGGCGGCGATGCCGTCAAAGAACTTCTGCTGGTCCTTATACCGCTCCGGCTCCTCCTTCATCCCCACCTTGGCATTATAGTAATAAACCCTTACCAGCCGACGTTTATCCAGGAGCTTACTGGAGAACCTGCCTATGTCCAGATCAGTTCTTCTAAAGTAATTCTTAAGAGAATGGTACATATTGCTACCATCAATAAATATCATCACCCGGTCTGTCTTAACCGTAATATATCACCTCCTTTATATAATATGTTGACACCATTATATATGTTATCGGGGGAAATTGCGAGAGCAAAGGGTAATATTTTTAGAGACATGCCAGACTCAGGCTGAAGCAAGCATAAATACTACAATATCTACTGGAGGAGTATTAGAGCACTAAAAGCGTCTCCGTGTATCCTGTCAGGGCTTCTTCCTAGCACTTGGTATAGCCGCAGCCGGGACAGTTAAAGCAGCCTTCCTGATATACCAAGAGACTGCCACAGTCAGGACACTGGCCAGCTATGTTCTTAGCCAGTCCGTAGTCCTGGATAACCTTAGCGCCCCCGTTGTCGCTCTTATTACCGCTTATGTGCTTTTCCAGAACACTGGCAATGGCATCGGCGCAGGAAAGAATAGACTTGCCCTCTTCCCAGGCAATAGACGGGCAACGAATACCTCTAAGCTGTCTCACCACCGAGGCGACATCTATCCCAGACCTTAAAGCCAGCGAGATAAGCCGGCAGGTGGCTTCAAGCTGGGCTGAGGCGCAGCCGCCGGCCTTACCCAGAGTAGAGAAGACCTCACATATTCCCTGCTCATCAGAGTTCACGGTGACATAGATATAGCCGCAGCCGGTAGTTACCCTCTCGGTAATGCCGGTGGTTATCTTTGCCCTCTTCCTGGGGGCAAGCCTGGCTACTTCTGTTTCCGCCTCTGTCCTGCCAGTGGTGAGTACCTGTCCCTCACGGCTGCCATCACGGTAGATGGTTATCCCCTTTAGCCCCTGTTCATAGGCCAGCAAATACACCTCGGCTATATCCTGCCGGGTGGTTTCTCTGGGGAAATTGACCGTCTTGGAGACGGCGTTGTGGGTGGACTTCTGAAAGGCAGCCTGCATCTTGACATGCCACTCAGCGCCTATTTCATGGGCGGTAACAAATAACCGCTTGATGTCCTCCGGCACACCATCTATATGGCTAAGGTGCACCCCGCTGGCCAGCTTCTGCATCAGCTCCTCAGAGTAAAAGCCTTCTCGCCTGGCTACTGCCTCAAAATAGGGGTTCACCTCCACCAGCTGGGTACCATCCAGGACATTCCTT
>DAOVGW010000010.1 GCA_030672225.1 Dehalococcoidales bacterium
CTGATAAGACCAGGATTGATGAGCAACTATCGGCTGATACTCAGTTAGCAATGAAGGTATCAAGTCTGGGTCGGGCAGCCCGGAGCCGAGCCGGCATCAAGGTGCGTCAGCCACTGGCTCATGTTGTGGTTAGTGTAGCTGGTAGCGAAGAACAGAAAAGTTTAGAGCGATTAAAGCCTCAGATTCTGGAAGAACTTAATGTAAAAGAGTTAAGAATTGCCTCCCAAAAGGAAGTTATGGAACTTGATCAGCAGACTTATGCAACCAAGAGGCGAAAGTCAAGACTCAGTGCGAAAAGACCAGTCGTGGTTCATACCGAGGGTGTTTATTCAGTAGCTATCCCGACTGATATTCCTCCAGAACTGTTGGCTGAGGGGCTGGCCCGGGAGATTGTACATCGCCTCCAGACCATGCGCCGCCAGGCTGGATTTGATATTGCCGACCATATTACTGCCTATTACCAGGGAGATGATTACGTCAGACAAGTGATGCAAGACGAAGACCTTGCCGATTACATTAAGCGGGAAACACTATCCCGGGAGCTTGTTGATAAAGTCCCTGGTGAAGGTGTATTCACTGAAAGTTATAAACTGGCCGGTCATGATATTTTACTGGGGGTAGCCAAACTAGCTACGGGATTGTCCAGTGACAGCAAGCCATAGCACCAGCTCCTCTATTTCCTTTCAGCAAGAAAGGGGCCAGGTATAGCCCCAGCCCCTTATCTTGCAGTTTATTCTTATTTATGCCGTAGGTACCTCAGGCAGAGAAGCCAGTGCCTCCTTTACCTTTTCCTCAGGGTACTCATAGTCCGCTAGTCTTCCCGAGAGGTACTCGTCATAGGCAGCCATATCAAAGTGCCCGTGTCCGCTATGGGCTAGAAGAATAGTCTTTGACTCACCAGATTCCTTGCACTTAAGGGCTTCGTCGATGACTACCTTGATGGCATGATTTGGCTCCGGGGCGCTGACGATACCCTCGGTGCGGGCAAAGGTTACCCCGGCTTCAAAGGTAGCCAGTTGGTGCTCAGCCCTGGCTTCAACAAGACCCAGTCTATGAAGGTGGCAGATGATAGGTGCCATTCCGTGGTAGCGCAGTCCCCCAGCGTGAATTGGGGATGGAATAAAGGTATGCCCCAGGGTATACATCTTGATTATAGGGGCGAGTCCAGCTACATCCCCATAGTCCCAGGCATAAGGTCCCTTGGTCATGGTAGGGCAGCTTGTCGGCTCGACATTGATGATGCGCAAATCAGGCTTGGTGCCATCAATTTTATCTTTTACGAAAGGCAAGTATAACCCGGCGAAGTTTGAGCCACCACCGACGCAGCCGACGATGATATCGGGGTAGGCATCTGCCTTCTCCATCATTAGCTTTCTAGCCTCCAGACCGTTTATCGTTTGATGTAACAGGACATGGTTAACCACGCTGCCTATAGAATAGTGGGTATCATCACGGGCGAAGGCATCCTCTAAGGCTTCGCTGATAGCGATGCCCAGGCTGCCAGTAGAGTCAGGGTCTTCAGCCAAGATGCGGCGTCCCACCTCAGTATCAGGACTGGGGCTGGGGACACACTTGGCCCCCCAGGTCTCCATCAGGATGCGGCGGTAGGGCTTCTGGTTGTAGCTAATCCTGACCATGTAGACTTTTAGCTCAAGGCCGAAGAACATACAGCCCATGGACAGGGCACTCCCCCACTGTCCAGCACCGGTCTCGGTAGTCATGCGTTTAATGCCCTCTTTCTTATTATAGTAAGCCTGAGCTACCGCGGTGTTGGGCTTGTGGCTTCCTGCCTGACTCGCCCCTTCATATTTATAGAAAATCTTGGCTGGGGTATCAAGGAACTTTTCCAGTCGATGCGCCCGATGCAAAATTGTCGGTCTCCAGGTGCGGTATATTTCCTGCACCTCCTCCGGAATTTCAATCCAGCGCTCTTTGCTAAACTCTTGCTCGTTTAGAGCCTCAGCGAATAGGGGAGGTGGCAAGCGCGTTGGCTCCTTGGTGCCGGGATGAAGCAATGGTGGCAGTGGCTCCGGCAAATCGGCTTGAATGTTATACCACGAAGTTGGCATCTCTTTTTCATCAAGGATAAACTTTGTTCTTTCCATCTTTCCTCCTTCTATTTTTTAGTTAGAGCTGCTGCATTCTCTAACCTATCTTGGCCCTATATGGGGCCACTGCCATGGTATAGTAGACATATTATTACCTGATAATAATTCTTTGTCAAGATTGCAAAAGACACCACGGCCCCTAAATTGTGATATACTTTTAGAGGAATAACTATAGCGGTGCCTAGGTGGAGGATCGGAATTGCACGATGTGTTAGTTATAGGTGGCGGACCAGCCGGGAGTCAAGTAGCCTACAGGCTGGCTGGGCAGGGGTATGATGTAGTGGTACTGGGGAAGAAGGAGAAGCCAGGGAGACAAGTCTGCTGCACCGGCATTATCAGCCAGGCGTGCGCTAGCTCTTTTGCCATTAATAAAAGTACTGTCCTGGGGTGGGTAAGGAGTGCTCGGATTTTTTCACCCTCAGGTAAGCTAATCAGGCTGTGGCGACGGGAGAATCAGGCTTGTATAGTAAACCGCTCAGCATTTGATGTGTCTATGGCCAGCCGGGCTCAGAGTAAGGGAGCACAGTATATGCCGGATAGCCCGGCAAGAGATATAACGGTCAAGGATGATAGGGTAGTAGTTGAGGTAGCCCATGATGGAGGAGGGCTTAAGCTTGAGGCAAGAGCCGCAGTTATTGCCACTGGCTTTGGCACAAGACTGGTTGAGGGGTTAGGGAAGTTGGGTGATTTCGTTATCGGAGCCCAGACTGAGGTAGAGACAAGAGGTCTAGATGAGGTGGAGGTCTATTTGGGACAGGAGATAGCTCCTGGCTTTTTTGCCTGGCTGGTGCCGACCTCACCACCTATGGCTCTGGTGGGACTCTTGTCACGCCGCAGCCCGGAATTTTATCTAAGAAAGCTAATATCCTCCCTCCAAGCCCAAGGGAAAGTAGCCTCAGATGAAGGGAGTCCCAGTTATCGCGGGATTCCGCTTAAGCCACTGGCCAGAACCTATGGCAAGCGGTTGCTGGTAGTAGGAGATGCCGCCGGGCAGGTAAAACCAACCACCGGCGGTGGTATCTATTATGGACTGGTGTGCGCTGACATAGCAGCTCGTAATCTAGGACGGGCACTGGAGAAGGATAACCTTTCGGCGAAGAGTCTGGCTAACTATGAACGAGAATGGAAGAGGAAACTAGGGCGGGAGCTTAGGATATGCTACTGGGGCCGGAAGCTTTATGAGCACCTGAACGACCGACAAATCGACCGGATATTTGACATAATAAAAACCAATGGCATTGATGACGCTTTACTTAAAGCAGACGACCTGTCCTTTGACTGGCATGGTAAGGCGATATTGAGATTGGTCGGGCAAAAGGTATTGACTAGAGCCCTGGCGACAATGAAAATCCCTTTCCAAATTGGTACCCAGTTTTCATAGGGGGTGTTTTAGAAGGTGGATAGTGCTAACCAGAACATGAACTTGGGTGAAGCAGCTGGCTGTTTCCTTAGTAGCCTCCCAGCCGATGAAAGAGAAATAAGCCGGCAGGTAGTTCATCGATTTGTTCGTTGGTTTGGCTGGAAACGACCTCTGATGAGACTCACCGCTCCTGAGATAGCTAACTATGCCGGGCGGGTATCATCATCCGATGCTGACCATGTAAAAAAACTTGACCTAGTACGAGACTTTCTAGCCCATGCCAAGAAGGCAGGATGGACCAAGAGCAATCTGGCTATTCACCTTAAGGCCAAGAAGGGGAAAGGCAAAGCAACATCTCGGTCAAGGCAGGCCTCACTAGAGACCATTTCTCTAACTCAGCATGGATACGATGAAATGAAGAAAGAGCTGGTGGCTCTTAAAAGCAAGCGACCTCAGATTATTGATGAAATACATAGAGCAGCCGCAGATAAGGACTTCCGAGAAAATGCCCCTCTGGCTGCCGCTAGAGAAGACCTTAGCTACCTTGAGGGGCGGATTAAGAAACTAGAAGAAATGCTAAAGTCAGCAGTTCTTATCAGTGACCAACCAAAGGTTACCCCCAAGGCAGGTATCGGTGATGGTATTGTCTTCCTTGACCTTGCTTCTGGCGAGGAGCTGCGCTATACCATAGTCAGTCCTAGGGAAGTAGACCCAGCAAAAGGCAAGATTTCCAGTGCCTCACCAATAGGCAAAGCCATTATTGGGCGGGCTCAGGGGGATATCATAGAAATAAAAGTGCCTGCGGGCAGGCTGCGCTATCAAATTAAACAGGTCGGTGCCGGTAGACTTAATAGCACAAAATAGGAGGTATACTCAGGTGACAAAGACTTCTACTGGCCACCTAGTAGCAAACCGCAGCTATTGCCATTGAAGTTAGCCCGTTTGTATGTTAGACTTAATTTATGAGCCAAGAAAAAATAAAAACTTGGCTATTTAGCCAGCAGTCCCTATGGCGGCAAGGCATACGACAAGCCTTCTTAAGCACAGAGGACATAGAGGTTATCGGGGAGGCCGAGGTCACCGATAAGATGTCCTTAACTATTGAGATTATGCCTCCTGATGTAGCCATTGTTGATACCGATAACGCCCCGGATAGCAGCCTAAGTTTGGCTAATAGAATAAAACAGGTTACACCCAGCACCGGCGTTATTGTACTCACTTCAAATCCTGATGACGCCCAACTCTTCAAGGCCCTCAAAGCCCAGGCTTCAGCCTACCTACGCAAAGACATCAGCGGTGATGAGCTGTGTGATATGGTAAAACGTGTCGCCCATGGTGAGCACCCGATAAATGAAAGCCTCAACAAACGACCCAAAGTGGCAGAACAAATTCTCCATCAGTTTAATGTACTCTCCCGGAAGCAAGAAGTTGAAACCCTAATCTCACCTCTCACCGCACGAGAGACGGAAATAATCAACTATATGGCTCAGGGCTACGCCAATAAGCAGATAGCGGCCAAACTCAACATCAGTGAACAAACCATCAAGAACCATGTCACCTCAATTTTGAGCAAGCTGGGTGCCAACGCCCGTACCGAAGCAGTAGTAATAGCTATAAAGAGAGGGCTGGTCTCAATCAAAGAAGAATAAAATTTAGACCGAATAGGTGAGGCTAGTCAAATCCTCGAGGTTAGTGAGGCGGCTCTTCGGCAGTGGACAGATGAAGACAGGATAAGAGCTTTTATAACCCCTGGTCACTAGCACTACCACACGACCGAACTACATCGGCACACTAAAACTATTGGAGTCTGCTCTAGACT
>DAOVGW010000004.1 GCA_030672225.1 Dehalococcoidales bacterium
GGGGACAGGTCGAAGACTCTTTGAGGGGATGGGTTGCTAAACGAACTCTAAAGCTCTGCTTGCCATAGCCAGGCTCTAACTGCTATGATGCGGAAATAAAGAGACCGGGGTTAATTAAACTCTAAAAGAGGAGACTTGTGACCTACCGAAGCTATCGAGGGGCCGGGGTGAACCTGATTTTTGTCATAATCGGCATTAACCTACTGGTTTTTCTGCCAACTACTGTATCCCAAGAAATAAGAGAAGAACTAATCATCAATTTTGGTTTATGGTCGAAGGGAGCTTTCCTTGACTATCCCTGGGGCATAGTTACCAGCATGTTTATTCATGGTGGGTTTTTTCACCTCATTGCCAATATGATAACCCTCTATTTCTTTGGCAGCTACCTTTACCGGCTGCTTGGCGGAGGAAGGTTTCTGATTCTTTATTTCGGCGGCGGTATACTGGGCAGTCTTTTCTTTATACTGCTGGCTCCGCCCGTTTCATTGGCTGTTGGCGCCTCCGGAGCCATCTTTGCTCTGGGGGGAGCACTAGCGGTAATGAGACCCTACCTCAGGGTTTTTATATTCCCCATACCGGCCCCTCTTCCCCTCTGGGTAGCCGTCATCGGCGGTTTTTTCATACTCTCCCTGCTGCCTTTTGTGGCCTGGCAGGCTCACCTCGGCGGTCTGGTTTTCGGTCTTATAGCCGGTTATCTCTTCAAAAAGAGGATGCGCTATTACTTCTAGCCGCTTGCTTTAACCCTTAAGTGAGGCTATCCTGTTTCCTTTTTAAGCGCTTCTTTTAATAAATCAATCTCTCGCCGCAGCTGTCTTTGCCTCTGGATGAGGACAGGGTAATAGCCAGGGCAACAATGGGTACATTAATAAAGCCTACAATGCTGACTATGGCGGCAAATCGGGCACGCCGCTCCTCTTCGGTGACATAGGAGTGGATTACGAAGCAGGCGATATAGATAAGCCAGAGGACAAGGGCTGTGGTCAGCCGGGCGTTCCAGGTCCACCAATACCCCCAAGAATTCGCTCCTTGGAGTTGGGTACATCATACATACGGCTATAGAACTTAAGGTTCTCATAGACGGTAAGATTGCTGTAAAGGAAAGTCTGGTGAGAGACTACGCCAATCTTATGCCGCATCTCCTCGGCATTGTTCTTAAGACTCAGGCCATCAACCAAAGACTCCCCCTGCCTTACCTCAAGGTCTATGCCTCTTAAGGCAAGGACTTGATAAAAGCCCCCTGGGCCTTGATTGCCCAAGCTTGGGGAGTAAAGCTGGCCCCCCCAATTATCCGCTGCCACTCTTATCTTTTGGCCTTTGCATTAGCTCTGCCAACTGCGACTTCTTTACTTCCCGCAGCTTACGATAGCTTTCTTCCTGGATTTTGCCAGCCGCAAAGTCATCATCTAGTTGCGCAAGCTCAGCAAGTGACCTCTGTCTTCTTTGGTCAAGACTATCTTCAGGGCTGACTGGTTGGAGCCTCTTCTTTCTCAGCAGGTAGCTAAAGCCAAAACCGGCACCAAGTACTACCAGCGCCAGGATTACCCATATGACAGTGTTCTGGTTGTCGGTCCCGGGCAAGCCGGAGAGGTGAATAGTCAAGACGTCACCCGAAGCAAGTTCCTGACCAGAAAGGTAATTAAACCAGATACCTTCAGCGTCCACCACTGATTCGCCGACTGTTAGCCGGTCACTGGTAACCTTGGTACCTTCACCCTGGACTATGAGGATGAAGCTGGCTGTGGGGTAGTTCACCCTCTTGGAAAATTCATAAGTCCCCGAACTGTAGTCAATCTCATAGGAATAGATTATAAGCTTTGCTCCAGGTAGAACAGGCATGGTATCAATAAAGCCATCTTCACTGCTATAAAGGTAGCCCTCCATCAGGCCGCTGATAGGTTGCAGCTCGGTTGCTCCCTCAGGCAGGGAAAACCTCAGCGTCTCCTTATCCCCCTCGGTGTTGGCCACTCTTGAACCGATATAGGTCAGGTCGGCTTCATTGTTAAATTCAACCCACTCGTCCACCAGAAGGCTGCCTTCCCCAGCAAATATGGCGGTATGGTCTGTTGTTATCTTTATTGCCTCATCACTGGTAGTTGAGTCATAGACAACGACCACGGTAGATTTAGTTGTCTCCCCTTCGTCAAAGCTGAGCCAGTTACTATAGTAATCCGCCTCTTGGAAGGCGAGCGTTACATAGTAGCGATAGCCAGGCTCAGTGGACAGGCCATCAAAAATAAAATAACCTTCAGCATCGGTTTTGGTAGTGGTTGACCCTGCCTCAGCCCCATTCAGGTGGATCTTCAGGGTAACATCTAAATCAGCTACACTGCTGCCACCTTCGGTTCCATTAACTAGTAAACCTTCAACACTTCCCGGTTCAGCCGCCGAGGCAGACGCAGCTAGGCTCAGGCTCAATATCACCACCACCAGGGCAATGCGCTTAATCAACTTGTTCTCCTTGACTTAGGCTGGTGCCGCAACGGGAACAGAAGCGGTCGCCCTCCTGGTACCTCATCCCACACTGGGGGCAGAACCGTCCTTTACTCTGACGCAGCCCCAGAACCCGCTTTTCTATCTCATCATCCACACTAGTACCCGCTTTCAAATCATCAATACCTCTGAGGATAGAGATGGCTTTTCTTTTATATCTTGCCTCCAGGTCATGGTAGTCTTCCTCGGTCAGGATACCCGACTGAAGGTCAAATTCCATCTCCTTAAGCATGGAATAGGTGGTATCCCGTTTGGAGCTGAGTTCCTGCAACTTCTCATCCTCAGTTAAACCCACTTTGGGTGACCTTTGCCTAAGTAATGGATAGATGATGAAGGCAAAGGCCAACACGGTGAGTAGCACAGCAACAAAAACAGTCATCTGAAACCGCCCTCCGAAAACTCCTCAAGTTCTTTTTCCAGTCGCTTGCGGTATTCCTCATCCTCTTCTTCAGACCTAGCACTAATTGGAGGCTGCCTGCCTCGCCTCACCCATGCCTTTACTGCCAGGTAGATTACTACTCCCCCGCCCAATATAGCTACCGGGGCCAAGGCCCAAACCACAAGGTTAAAGCCCTTCTTGGGGGGTAATGCCAGCACCTGTTCCCCATACCGGGCAACAAAGTAGTCCAGAATCTCTTCCTGTGACTCACCTTGAGCCAGCTTTTGCTCTATTATGGCGATCATCTCATCCCGTATCCTACCACCGGGTGTCGTCTCAGCCAGAACCCTGCCGCAGCCACACTGACAGATAAGCTGTTTAGCTATATCGCTCACCGTGTCTTCCTGAGCCATTACCGGAGTGACCGGCAGGAGAACGAAGCTAAGAATCAGGATGATAAAGAGCTTCTTTAACCCCATCTCTATTTTCCCCCTGTTTTAGGTGTCTTGAGAGCCGGTAGTCTCCGCCGCTCAGGCCAGAAAGCAATCAGCCCCCCTAGAAGAAGGACTCCTCCCCCAATCCACATCCAGCTAACCAGCGGGCTAACCAGGACCTTGAAGGCCATGCCGACATCCTCATACAAGACGATGGCGCCATCCTCATCGAAGACAATGTTGCCGTACCAGTCCCGGACGATCGGAAAGACCGGGATAACATATAGGTCTTCGGCAAGGGTGGAGCGGATGGCGACCTCGGTCACCGTCTGATTTTGGTAGCTCCTGTGGATGTACACTTCCGGGATTAACCTGCCTATATATTTTTCTCCATTGTAGATAGAGAGTTCAGCAGTAAGCACACGCTCGTCCGGAGTTCCATACTGGCCCCAACCCTCATAGGTGAGGTTATAGTTTGAGATGGTCATTTCCTCACCTGGCATAAGAACGGCTTCCTTCTCAGTACCGTAAAATGAAGAGCCGACAACTCCGATGGCGATGAGCATAATGGCAATATGAACAATATAGCCACCATAGCGAGGCCTATTAGCCCAGAGCAAGCCCCAAAAGGCTTTCAGATAGTTCTCGGCTTTCATTCGGTGGCGGGCTCTTGTCCCTTTAAACCACTCATAGAGTATGGTGAAGATGACAAAGCCGCACAAAAAGAAGGCAACCAGGGCACCCCACTGCCTTACCCCCGCAATGAAAAGGACTATTCCCAAGACCAAGGTTGCCACCAGAGGCCAGAGAAAATTGCGAGTCAGGTTTTTGGTTGATGCCCGCCGCCAACCAATTAAGGCGCAAATCCCGGTAAGAAGAATAGTGGCTAGGAAAATAGGACCATTCACCTGGTTAAAGAAGGCCGGCCCAACACTAATCTTGACATCGCGCACCCACTCAGATATAAGTGGGAAAACCGTCCCCAGAAAGATAGCAAAGGCAGCACCAACCAGGAGCAGATTGTTCAAGAGGAAAGTGCTCTCTCTGGAGACAAGGGACTCCATCTCCGCCTCGCTTTTCAACCCTTCCCTACGATAGTAAAGTAAGATCAGCGAACCAAAGAGAGTGATACCAAGAAAGGCTAAGAAGAGGTTACCTAATAAGGGGGTCTCGGTAAAGGTATGAACCGAGGCCAGGACACCGCTCCGGGCCAGAAAAGTGCCGAATATGGTGAGGCTGAAGATTAGTATTATCAGTACCATATTCCAGACCTTGAGCATTCCCCGCCTTCTTTGCATCATAATAGAATGAAGGAAGGCGGTTGCCACCAGCCAGGGCATAAAGCTGGCGTTCTCTATAGGATCCCACGCCCAGTTGGCGCGGCTGCCCAGCTCCTCATCGGGGCTGCAGGGGCCGAGCGGATGGCCCCGCGCGGGGGGGTGCGGGGGCGGG
>DAOVGW010000037.1 GCA_030672225.1 Dehalococcoidales bacterium
CGCCTTCGTCCCAGCCACCTTCTTCGGGAGTGCCTCCGCTCAGGGCGGCATAGAGTACTGGCGCGGCACTGGTGTAGCCATCAGGGAAGGCCAGGTCAACATACGGTCCGGCATCAATTGCGTCGCCATCCTGGTTTTGGGGGATGACCTCGTCAATCAGCCAGCCCCACTGACCGGGAGAGACGGTAGAGGTAAGCATGAGAACCTCATCGTCGTACCAAGTGGGGTCTTGGTCGTGGTATACGCCGACTATCGCCCAGATGATGCTGCTGGTGTCAAAGTCAGGGGCGTAGGCGACCTCGAAAGCCTCTGTGAAGTCCAAGCCACCATTATCGTAACTTGCAGTCAGCTCCTGGTCTCGCCAGTCCTCAAACAGGGCATCCTTCAAGACCAAGACATCCAGGGTGCAGGCAGCCAGAATCCAGTTAGCGCTGCCGTCATACCAGACCTCTATGTCGTAGAGCAGACCGTCGTCAAAACTATATTCGGCGTAGTCTTCTATACTGACATCTTCAAGGGTGTCCCCGGAGCTATCTACGATAGCCTTGAGCAGCACCGGGAGGGCAGTACCGGCCAGACGGTAGACATCGCCATTAAGGCAGGCGACATAGATGGTGCCGTCCTCGGAGATGACAATGTCCACTATGGCGTACATGTCATAAACATCAAGCCCAGCAAGCTTGGTGTTCTTCCAGGTAACGCCCTCGTCAGTGGACTTCTTGACGTCCCACTCCTCGTCATCAGCGTCATAGACGCCAGCATACATGGTGCCGTCGGGGGCTATTGCCATCGGCCCGACATCAGTATCCGCATCCACGGCGGGCAGACCAGCCGTACCAAAGGCATTGGTGCCGATGGCTGCCGATACCGGAGCGGCTACTAAAGCCAGGCTGGAAAGCAGCGCCAGTGTCAGCACCACACCTAGTATTTTAGAAATTTTCTTTTTTATTTTCATCGACCTTTAAATTCTCCTTTTTTTATTTATATATGTCTCCATATACAGGTATTACCTTATACCCCTTCTTTATTTTATGGAGACAAGGTAACTTCTAGTGTTTCCGCTGTTTAACCATTATTACTCGCCCTCTTCGGGCTCTTGCCATCGCATCACCTCCTTTAACTACTATAATACCATACCTCGTCAAGAGGCATTTAACTTAATATACCACAAATTCTCCATTTGTCAATAGCCCATCTGGATTTACTACCTATTTTTGTCATTGCGAGCTTCTTTTTTTGTCATTGCCACGCCCTTCTACCGAAGGGCGCGGCAATCTCTCACAGTAGAAGGGCTATGACTCCTTGCCCAGACCAGCCAGGAACTCGGCATTGGTTTTTGTCTTAGCCAGGCGCTCTATGACCCGCTGCGTAACCTCGGCGATATTATTAGAATCAGAGCCAATCATAGCTACCATACGCCGCAGCAGCTGTACCTGTCCAAAGGTATCTCCATCCAAAAGTAGCTCCTCCCGCCGGGTGCTACTGCGCTGGATATTTATTGACGGGAAGATTCGGCGCTCAGCCAGACGCCGGTCAAGGTGGAGCTCCATATTGCCCGTCCCCTTGAACTCCTCATAGATAAGCTCATCCATACGGCTGCCGGTATCAACGAGGCAGGTAGCGATGATAGTCAGGCTACCACCCTCATCCATATTGCGGGCGGCGCCTATGAAGCGCTTGGCCGGGTGAAGAGCGCCGGGGTCAATACCGCCAGACAGGGTGCGACCACTGGAAGGCATCGCCAGGTTATATGCCCGGGTGAGCCGGGTAATACCGTCAAGGAGGATAAACACATCCCTGCCGCCTTCTACCATTCGCTTGGCCTTTTCCAGTGCCAGCTCGGCAACACGGGTCTGATTCTCTACCGGCTCATCAAAGGTAGCACCTATCACCTCACCATCAACCGAACGCCTCATGTCAGTAACCTCCTCCGGGCGCTCGCCAATGAGGCATACCATCAGGTAAATATCACTATAGTTAGTAGTCACAGCATTGGCTATTGATTTTAGGAGCATTGTCTTGCCCGCTTTGGGTGGGGAGACAATTAACCCCCGCTGTCCTCTGCCGATGGGAGCAATGAGGTTTATCAGCCGGGTGGATAGGTTTTTAGATGATGTTTCCAGATTAATCAGTTGGTCAGGATAGGTGGGTGTCAGCGAGCCGAAAGGGGGTCGGCGTTTAGCCATCTCAGGGTTGGCATCGTTAATAGCCTCGACCCGGACCAGGCTGTAGTATTTCTCACCCGCCTTGGCCGGTCTAACCTGACCGGCAACCACATCGCCAAGGCGCAGGCCAAAGCGGCGAATCTGAGACTGGGAGACATAGACGTCAGACGAACCGGGCAGAAGGGTACCCTGTCGGAGGAAGCCATAACCATCACCCACAATATCCAGAATGCCGCCACCAAAGATATAGCCCTGCTGCTCGGTATGTGCCTGAAGCAGGCGCATAACAATATCCTGTTTCTTAAGGTTGGAATAATTGGCCAGCCCGTTTTCTTTAGCCAGCTCAATTAGCTCTTCTCTGGTTTTACCTTCCAATTGAGATATATCCATAGTTTACCTCGCTCTTTTTAAGCACCCAGAAAAATCTTCGATTTTCCCGGGGACCCGCTTTACCCCCTGTCCTTGATTTAAAGAGAAGCGTCTCTTAACACCCTGCCGCTTAGCTACTGCTGTTGCTGTTGAACACTCTGCCAATCGGCAAGAAAGCGAGCAATGCCAATATCGGTTAGCGGGTGTTGCATCATCTGCATTAGCACACTAAAGGGAACGGTGGCAATATGAGCCCCTGCCCTGGCCGCCGCTACACAGTGCTGTGGGTGGCGAATACTGGCCGCCAGCACCTCAGTTTTCAACCCGTACTTATTAAAGACATCAACAATATCTCTGACCAATGCCATACCATCCTGGCTGATATCATCCAGCCGGCCAACAAAGGGGCTAACATAGGTAGCGCCAGCCAGCGCTCCAAGCAGGGCCTGGTTGAGCGTAAAGCACAGGGTCATATTTACCTTTATATTCTCCTCAGCCAGAACCGATATCACCTCTAACCCTTGGGTGGTAGACGGGATTTTGACGACTACATTGGGTGCCCAGGTGGCAATTTCCCGTGCCTGCTTTAGCATAGCCTCCGTCTCATTGACCACCACCTCAGCCGAAACAGGTCCCGAAACGATAGAGCAGATTTCTTTGACGACAGCCTTATAATCGGCTAGCCCTTCCTTGGATACCAGGGTAGGGTTGGTGGTAACGCCACTTATGACACCCAGTTTTACACCCTGCCTGATTTGACTAATATTGGCGGTGTCCAGAAAGATACGCACTCAGGTCTCCTTAATTAATACGCAAGGGTAGTTTGCTTTGAGCACCTTCGCGCAAGATGCCCTTGGCAGCACCGATAAAATCACGGAACAGGGGATGGGGACGGCCAGGACGAGAGCCAAATTCAGGATGAAACTGGCAGCTGACCATCCATATGTGGTCACGAAGCTCGCAGATTTCTACCAGCCTGCCATCAGGCGATAGTCCGCTGTAGCTCATCCCGGCTTCCTCAAGTAGTGCCCGATACTCATTATTAAATTCAAAGCGATGTCTATGACGCTCGTAAACCAGGCTCTGCCCATTCCCATAGGCCTTGGCAGCCCGGCTGCCAGCAACCAACTGACAGGGATAGTTCCCCAGGCGCATGGTGCCTCCCTTGCTTTCTACTACCCTCTGTTCCGGCAGAAGGTCAATAACCGGGTAGGGAGTGGCAGCATCAAACTCAGTGGAGTTCGGTTTGAGAGAGCCCAGCACATGGCGGGCAAACTCAATTACCGTAATATGCATCCCCAGGCACAGCCCCAGGTAGGGAATCTTATTTTCCCGGGCATAAGTAGTCGCTTTTATCATGCCTTCTATCCCTCTAATGCCAAAACCGCCAGGGACTACGATACCCTGAGCCTGGCGCAGCAAAGCCTCACCACCTTCCTTTTCCAGGTCTTCCGAATGAACCCAATTAAGGTCAATAGCTCTATTATGATACAGGCCGGCATGGCACAGTGCCTCACGAACCGAATAGTAGGCATCCTGTAACTCCACATATTTGCCGACCAGGGTAATATTAACCGGCTCACCCAGCCCTTTAAGGCATTTAACCATCTCTCGCCACCGGCTTAAGTCTGACCGGCTTGCCCCAAGACCGAGCTTATCTACCACCAGTTGCCCCAATCCTGCCTCTTCCAGGATAAGTGGCACCTCATATATGGTAGAGACTGTGGGCAGGGGGATGACCGCTTCCCGCTGGACATCACAGAAGAGAGATATTTTATCCCTTATTCCATCCAATATTGGATAGTCACTGCGGCATATAATAATATCAGGCTGGATACCAATGCGCCTGAGCTCGTTAACACTGTGCTGGGTAGGCTTGGTCTTTAGCTCCTGCGTGGCGCTAATATAGGGGAGCAGGGTAACATGAATATAGAGCACATTATCCCGGCCAACATCATTCCTCATCTGTCTTATGGCTTCTAAGAATGGCTGCCCTTCAATATCACCTACAGTGCCACCTACCTCTATAATAAGCACGTCAGCCCCAGATTTCTGAGCCAGCTTCTTAAACCGCTCCTTAATCTCAGTGGTTACATGAGGCACTACCTGAATGGTGCCGCCGAGGAAATCGCCCCGCCTCTCCTTGGCAATAACAGCACTGTAAATTTGACCTGAGGTAACGTTAGAGTCAGCAGTAAGCTCAACATCAATGAACCGTTCATAGTTACCTAAATCAAGGTCAGTCTCAGCACCATCTTGAGTGACAAATACCTCACCATGCTGATAGGGCGACATTGTTCCCGGGTCAACGTTGAGATAGGGGTCCAGCTTCTGAGCCGAGACACTGAGCTTGCGACTATTAAGGATGGCACCTATGGAGGCGACAGTTATACCCTTGCCGACCGAACTAACAACACCACCGGTAACAAATATGTATTTTGCCATAGGGAAGCCAAACTCTAAAACACTCGGAGCCTTTGGTTATCTTGGAAAAAAGCTAAGAACAAACTCTTGCCAGCTTTTAGCAGCTCGGATAGGGGGAAACAGGTTTTCTTTATTATAATCAGGTAACGGTTTAGTTGTCAAGTCTTTACCTTTACGCCGCTTTAATTCCCTTCCCCGTGACCTGAAAAGGGGTATACTCTTCAAGGAGTAACCATCCCTTAAAGCTATCTCGTCTCTACTCAACCCGGTTCAGTAAGTTCACAATAATTTATTAATATTCTTATAAGAATATTGACAGCTAATCTAAAGTAGATTATAATATATATGGTAACCGCATAAGTTGACCGGAGACAAAGATGGCAACTAAAGACTATTATAGCATACTAGGGGTTAGCCGGGATGCCGGTGAAAAGGAGCTAAAACAGGCTTTCCGCCGGCTGGCTAGAAAGTATCATCCCGATGTTAATCCTGGTGATAAATCAGCCGAGGCCAAGTTTAAGGAGATAAACGAAGCCTACGAGGTCCTGTCGGACAAGAAAACCCGGCTCAAGTATGACCAGTTTGGCGACCAGTTTGCCACCGCTGGAGGACGGCAGACACCGTTTCAAGGTTTTGATTTCAGCGACTTTGCCCAAGGCGGTACCACATTCCACTTTGGAGAAAGTGACTTTGGCAGCCTGCTTGATGAGCTACTGCACCGTAGCCGAGCCCGGCCCAGGCGGGGTAGAGATATAGAGCATCCCGTCCAGGTAACATTGGAAGAGGCCTATCATGGGACTAGCCGCATTCTTAGCCTTGAGGTTAAGGAGCCCTGCACTGCCTGCCATAGTAGCGGCCGGATACAAAATATCCCCTGCTCGGTATGTCGCGGCTCAGGGATGGTGCCCCGAGTAAAGCGGCTTGAGGTCA
Organism: Dehalococcoidales bacterium; assembly: GCA_030672225.1. Taxonomy (GTDB): domain Bacteria; phylum Chloroflexota; class Dehalococcoidia; order Dehalococcoidales; family ARS1013; genus ARS1013. Next base: position 5,889 of record DAOVGW010000037.1, read on the forward strand.
AGATTCCAGCCGGGGTTAAGAGCAGGTCCCGGGTGCGCATTGCCGGTGAGGGTGAGCCAGGCTATGGTGGCACCAGGGGGGACCTTTACCTGATAATAACGGTTAAGCCACACCAGTTATTTGAGCGCCGAGGCGATGATTTGTATGTTAGTGCCGCTGTGCCACTGGTAACAGCGGTACTGGGTGGTGAGGTTCTGATACCTACCCCTAAGGGAAAACTGGCACTAAAAATTCCACCAGAGACCCAGAACGGAAAGACCTTTCGCCTGGCGGGGCAGGGTATGCCCCATCTGGGTAAATCCTCCCGGGGCAGCCTGATAGCTAGGGTGAGCGTGGTACTACCAACCAACCTATCACCCAAGGAGAAGGAATTATTTGAAAAGCTCAACAGCTTGAGAGCCAGCTGATAACAAACTATATAAGCGAGGTGAGCATGAACGAGGATGACAGACCACGCTATGTAATAAGCATCGCCGCCGAGATACTTAGCACCCAAACTTACACCCTGCGCTACTACGAAAAGGTAGGTGTAATAAAACCCTATCGGTCACCGGGCAATATCAGGCTATATTCGGATGGTGACATAGCCCTGCTTCACCGGGTGATGACACTTATGGAAGACCTTGGTGTAAACCTGGCCGGGGTAGAGGTTATCTTGAGAATGTCTAAGCATTTGGCCGAGCTCAAGCAGGCCAACGAGGAGCTAAAGGCAGAGCTTGAAAGGTATAGGAGGGCATAAGCTATGAAACAGGAGAGATTTACTGAACAGGCACAGGAGGCACTGGCTTTATCTCAGGAGATAGTTCGTCAGTATCATCATAACCAGTGGGCTGTACCGCATATCCTGCTGGCACTACTCCGGCAGGAGGGAGGTCTGGTTGGTGATATATTGAAGGAGCTTGGGGTTAATATTGAAGCCGTGAGGCAGCAGGTTGAGGCGGACTTAGATAAGGTGCCGAAGGTTACTTATGCGACTGGGCAAATCTATGCTACGCCGGAGGTTGCCCAACTGCTAACGAAGGCTGGTGAGGAAGCTGATAGGCTCAAGGATGAGTTTACCGGCACTGAACACCTGCTGATTGCCATGAGCGGGGAGGAGAAGGGTGAGGCAGCCAACATTCTTCACAGCGCCGGTGTTAACCAGGAGAAGGTATATCGTGCCCTTCAGGACATTCGTGGCAAGCACCGGGTTACCGATGCCAGGGCAGAGAGCCACTACCGCTCTCTCGCCAAATACAGCCGTGACCTGACCGAACTTGCCCTGGCTGGCAAGCTTGACCCGGTCATCGGCCGGGAAGAGGAGATTAAACGGGTAATGCAGATACTCACCCGGCGTACCAAGAACAATCCGGTAATTGTTGGCGATGCCGGGGTAGGTAAAACAGCCATCGCCGAGGGAGTGGCTCAGAAGATTGCCGCCGATGATGTCCCCGAATCGCTGAGGGGGCGTAAGGTTATGGCTCTGGATATGGGGGCTCTGGTCGCCGGGAGTAAGTTCCGTGGCGAGTTTGAGGAACGGCTTAAAGCAGTCATAGATGAAGTTCGCCAGGCACAGGGTGAGGTAATACTATTCATTGACGAAATTCACACCGTTGTTGGCGCTGGAGCCGCCGAGGGGGCTATTGACGCCTCAAACATGCTTAAGCCGGCCCTGGCTAGTGGTGAACTGCAGTGTGTTGGCGCCACCACTCTAGATGAGTACCGCAAGTTTATTGAGAAAGATAAGGCCCTGGAGCGACGCTTCCAGCCGGTATTTATCAGCGAGCCTGATGTTGAGGCTACCATCAAGATACTTCGCGGGCTCCGCCCCAGGTACGAGGCACACCACAAGATTAAGATTAGCGACGGCGCCCTGGAGGCTGCGGCCCGCCTGAGTCAGCGTTACATCTCCGACAGATTTTTGCCCGATAAGGCGATTGACCTCATTGACGAGGCCGCCAGCAAACTGCGTCTTGACACTGAGAGCGCGCCGCCAGAGGTCAGGTCGCTGGAGAGCCAACTCAAGCAACTGACCAACGAAGAGGAAGCTGCCTCACAGCGACAGGATTATAAGCGTGCCGCCCAGCTCAAGACCGAGAGATTACATCTAGAAGAGACGTATAACCAGGCCAAGAGCCAGTGGCTTCAGCAGGAGAAGATTGACGAGGTAGTTGATGAAGAGGCTATTGGCCGACTAGTCTCCAGTTGGACGGGCATCCCGGTATCTCAAATGCTGGAGGGCGAGGCCGAGAAACTGCTCCATATGGAGGAGCGGATTCACGAGCGCCTGGTAAATCAGGAGGAGGCGGTAAAAGCTATTTCGGAAGCTATTAGGAGAAGCCGGGCCGGCCTCAAGGACCCAAGACGCCCTATTGGCAGTTTTATGTTCCTGGGTCCCACCGGTGTTGGCAAGACCGAGCTAGCTAGAACCCTGGCTTGGTTCCTCTTCGGTGACGAAAATGCCATGGTACGCCTGGATATGTCAGAGTACCAGGAGAAGCACACGGTATCACGCCTAATCGGCGCCCCACCGGGCTACATTGGCTATGAGGAAGGCGGGCAGCTGACCGAAGCCGTCAGACGGCGCCCCTACCGGGTGCTGCTACTGGATGAGATTGAGAAGGCACACCCAGAGGTATTTAATAGCCTCTTACAGATTCTGGACGACGGACGATTAACCGATGGCCATGGGCGAACAGTAGACTTCAAGAACACGCTGGTCATCATGACCTCAAATGCCGGGGTTGAGCTTATTAAGCGGGATATGGCTATGGGCTTTGCTGCGTCAAAAGACAAAGCCAGGGCTCTAAAGAGTGGCTACGAGCAAATGAAGGAAAAGGTGATGGCTGAAGTGAAAAAAACCTTCCGCCCCGAGTTTTTAAACCGGATAGACGAGATTATAGTTTTCCACGAGCTGACCGAGGAACAGCTCAGAAGCATTGTTGAGCTTCTGGTTGATGACTTGCAAAAGCGTCTGGCTGACCGTAAACTGGGAGTTGAGATTACCCAAGAGGCAAAAGCATGGCTGACTGAAGTAGGCTATGACCCGACCTATGGAGCACGACCCTTGAGAAGAGCCATTGAGCGCTATGTGGAAAATCCCCTATCAAGTAAGTTGCTACAAGGCGAGTTCAGCCCGGGTGACATCGTCACCGTTGACTATGGGGCTGATGGTCTAATCTTTTCGGTAAAAGAAGCCACCAAAGCCGCCAATCAGTAAAACGGCCGAAGGCGAGGAGGAGAGTGGCAACTAATACTACTAAATGGCATAAACTAATAGCCGCCCTGAAAAGGTGGGAGTATTGGGTTGGCATTTTGTCTGTCGTCTTCACCCTGGCCCTGGCCGCACTTGTTGTCTTAAAATGGGAGGTCGTCCAGGAACTGACCGGTGTTAGCTATGCGGGCGGCTTTGCCATCAGTGCCTTAGGCGGCGCCACCGTTATTGTTCCAGTACCCATGTTGGCCGTCCAGTTCGCCCTGGGCGGGGTACTCAAACCATGGTTCGGGCCGGAATTTATGGCTCCAGTGTTTATGGGGCTAGTCTTTAGCTTGGGTGAAACCCTGGGTGCCCTGACCATTTACTTCACCGGTTACGGTGGCGGGGCGCCATTTGCCCATGCCAAGACCGGTAGAATTCAAAGAGCCTACCTGCGGCTGATGAGGCTGATGGAACACAGAGGCCCAATAACACTATTTTTGCTATCAGCAATAATAAACCCCTTCTTTTATCCAGCAGCCCTAGCTGCTGGAGCACTGCGCCTCGGTATAAGAAGATACTTCCTCATCTGTTTTGCCGGTAAGATCATTAAATGCACCGCTATTGCCTATGCCGGCTACTTTGGACTGCACGGCATATTTAGCGCACTGGGCATCCCTTTGTAGAGTAGGCTACGAAAACGACACTTTAGGTGTAAGGTTGTTGACCTATAAACCACTGATGAGCTATAATTTTAAATAGAGCGTTAGTTTGCCCGGGTTTAAAAGGTAGGCAGATTTGCACGAGGCTTGTGGTGTTTTCGGTATCTATGCCCCCGATGAGGATATAGCCCGGCTTACCTTCTTTGCTCTATTTGCTCTCCAGCACCGCGGTCAAGAGAGCGCCGGCATTGCCACCACTGATGGCAAGAATCTCCAGGTCTACGCCAAGATGGGGCTGGTATCCCAGGTATTTGACGAGGAATCGTTAAGCCAGCTCACCGGTAATATTGCCATCGGTCATAATCGCTACTCCACCAGGGGTTCCAGCCAGAGCTCAAATGTCCAGCCTATCATAGTCGGCAATGGTTCAAATACTTTTGCCGTAGCCCATAACGGCAATATCACCAATGCTGAACCCCTGTATCAAGAGCTCGCAGACCTGGGCTATACCTTCCGCACCTCCACAGACACCGAGGTCATCGCCAACCTCATTCTCTCCTCCTCGGAAAAGGACTGGCCGAGCAAGATAAGACATGCTATGCGTCGGCTTCAGGGGGCATACTCCATGGTTATTATGACCAAGGACACCCTGTTCGGTGTTCGTGACCCTCTTGGTGTGCGTCCTTTATGTCTGGGAACTATTAATAGTAACGCCTTGGTATTAGCCTCAGAAAGTTGTGCCCTTGACCATATCGGCGCCAACTTTGTCCGGGAAATTGAACCCGGCGAGATAGTCTCTATCACTGAGAACGGTGTTGAAAGCTACCAGGAAGAGACGGATAAAAGGGCACTCTGCATTTTTGAGTACATCTACTTTTCCCGCCCCGATAGCACCATCAATGGTCGGTTACTTTACTCGGCACGGCAGGCTATGGGCGAGGGCTTAGCTGAAGAATACCCGGTAGATGCCGATTTGGTTATCGGGGTGCCTGATTCAGCCACGGCGGCCGGTGCTGGCTATGCCTTGAGGTCAGGCATACCGCCGGCTGAGGGTCTTATTAAGAACCGCTATATGGGGCGCACCTTTATTGAACCTGACCAACGAATAAGAGACCTCGGTGTTAAGCTCAAGTTTAATCCCCTACGCTCCATACTGGAAGGCAAGCGGGCGGTCCTGGTTGATGACAGCATTGTCAGAGGCACCACCACACCTCAAGTAATCAGGCTACTTAAGAAGGGTGGCGTTAAAGAGGTGCATATGCGCGTCTGCGCCCCACCCATCCGCTATCCCTGCTTCTTCGGGGTGGATATGGCTACCCGCTGGGAGCTAATCGCCGCCCAAAAAACCATACCCCAAATCAGGGATTTTATTGGTGCCGACTCATTAGGCTACCTGAGCATCGACGGACTGATTAAAGCGGTGGCTTTGCCCAGGGATATCTTTTGCCTTGCCTGCTTCACCGGTGAATATCCGATGCCGGTGCAGCTTGAGATGGATAAGCTGGCACTGGAGACCCTGGCCACCAGTCGGCAATCACCATTGACATAAAGCAGCGGTAAGCTGAAATTGCCCTGTCCCGATGCTATGATTAAACTCGCCGATATCTTGGGACGGCTAACCCAATTAAAGGAGGGTTGAGTAGGATGGGCTGTACTTTAATACTGGCAGCGGCTATACCCGGCTTCTTCTTGAGTTCTCTCTTTACCATGCTTCTCTGGGGTGTTATTGCTCCAAACTTCGGCGGAGGCTCAATAAGCTATGCCATGGCTATGCTGATAACTATCAGCCTCTGGATTGTCGTGGCACCTCTGGCGGCGGCGGCTGGCAGAGGAAAATGGTTTAGAAAATGGTAACCGCACGGTTTAGTAAAGATTTTTAACTTCAGGAGGCAGGGCAGATTAAAGAGACCTATGCTACGGCTGGCGTTAACATTGATGTTGCCGCTCAGGTTAAAGAACTGATTAAACAACATGCCCGCTCAACCCTACGCCCTGAGGTGCTGGCTGGCCCGGGGTTCTTTGGCGGGCTTTTTGAGCTTAAGGGTTTTAACCAACCGGTTCTGGTCTCCAGTATTGACGGGGTCGGCACCAAGCTCAAGATTGCTGCTGCCCTAGCTAAGCACGACACTATCGGCATTGACCTCGCTAACCACTGTGTTAATGATATACTCACCTGCGGTGCTGAGCCGCTTTTCTTTCTGGACTACATCGCCATGGGCAAGCTCAAGCCAGAGCAGATAGCAGCCATTGTCCAGGGGCTATCTCAGGCCTGCCGCCAGGTCGGCTGTGCCCTCATCGGTGGTGAAACGGCAGAGATGCCGGGACTATACGCCAGGGAAGACTATGACCTAGTGGGTTTTATTATCGGCGTGGTGGAGAAGGCGAAGATAATAACCGGGAAAACGATTGCCGCCGGTGATGTCATTATCGGCCTTCCCTCCAGCGGACTGCATAGCAACGGTTATTCACTGGTGCGCAAAATTTTCAGCACTTCCCCATCAGCACTGGGTGCCTACTACCCTGAGTTAGGTCGGACTCTGGGTGAGGAGCTTCTTAAACCCCACCGCTGTTACTATAATGAGCTGAAACCCTTGCTGCCGCTTATTAAGGGCATAGCACATATTACCGGCGGTGGTTTAACCGGCAATGTGCCCCGGGTTCTACCCAAAGGAGTAGCAGCCAAGCTTCATAGTCAGTCATGGACTGTGTTTCCCATTTTCCAGCTCATCAAAGAGCGGGGCAATGTGGCTCAAAACGAGATGTACCGGGTGTTTAATATGGGCATCGGTATGGTGCTTATCTGCTCACCCGATAAAGCTGACCAGCTCACTCAAGACCTGCCTGAGGCTAAAGTGATTGGCGAGGTGGTGAAGCAAGTAGGGGAGGCGAGGGT
>DAOVGW010000026.1 GCA_030672225.1 Dehalococcoidales bacterium
GCTTTTAATTTGAGACTGGTAAAGCTATCCATTAACTTTCTTGACCAGCATAAGAGTGAGGTGAGGCTATATGTCTACTGAAACACTGTACCTGGTGTTTCTTTTTGTTTGTCTTGTTCTATCTGCCTTCTTCTCCGGCTCGGAAACAGCCTTTGTTTCCCTGGAGAGGTTCCGGGTACAGCATCTGGTTGAGACCAAGGTGAAAGGGGCAGAACGAGTAGCTAAAATGATAGAGCGCCCGGAGAGGTTTTTATCCACCGTCCTGCTGGGTAATAACCTGGTCAACACCGCCGCTGCTGTCCTGGCTACCGCTCTGGCTATTTCGGTTTGGGGAGAGAAGCAAGGCTTGCTGATTGCCACCGTTGGGGTAACCATTGTCCTTTTGATATTCGCTGAGACCATGCCCAAGACTCTGGCTAACAGGCATGCCGAGAAGCTGTCGCTACTGCTGGTGCGGCCGATAGAGGTAATCTCCTGGCTTTTTACCCCCTTCGTGACCGTCCTGAGCTGGATTTCTTTCGGCTTAACCAAGCTGGTCGGGGGCACGCCTGTGCCTAGGTCTCTGGTCAGTGAAGAAGAGATTCGCACCATGATAACGGTGGGTCACAAAGAGGGGACGGTGGAGGAGGCTGAGGCTGAGATGCTGCACAAGGTCTTTGAATTTGGTGACCGGCCGGTTGGTGAGGTTATCGTGCCCCGCCCTGAGGTGGTCAGTGTGGAGAAGGGAACTACCTTGGCCGATTTCCTTGCTATCTATGCCGAGTCGCCCCTGTCCCGATTTCCGGTATATGAGGAGAATATGGATAATGTGGTTGGTATTCTTTCCATTAAGGATGCGCTGATGGCTATTGCCAAAGGCACAGTTAGCAGCGAGGGTACTATTGATGACCTTATTCGTCCGGCCTACTTCACTCCTGAGACCAAGCGCATCAGTGAACTCTTTACCGAGATGCGGGACAAAAACTACCGTATGTGTGTGGTGGTAGATGAGTACGGTGGCACAGCCGGCATTGTTAGCCTCAGCCGTTTGATGGAAGAGATTGTCGGTCCGGTGGGGGACGAGCTGGCGGCGGCGGAAAAGGAGTATGAGGTAGTAGATGAGTATACCTTTCAAATTGATGGCGGCATGCGGATTGAGGAAGCCAATGAGGAGCTGGGCCTTGAGTTGCCCGAGGGCGATTATGAAACTGTAGCCGGCTTTGTCTTGAGTCTCTTGGGGAGGATTCCCAAGCAAGGCCAGCAATTGAGATACAAAAACTTAAAGATAGTAATAACCGAGATGAGAGGGCTAAGGATAGAAGAAGTACTGGTGACCAAGGAAAAGCAAAAGGATGTACCGACTGCGGATTAGGTTTAAGCGGGGACCAGAGATTAAGTTCATCTCCCATCTAGATATAATCAGGCTGTGGCAGAGGGCTTTTCGCCGTGCCGGGATACCTTTGGCCTACTCGGAGGGGTTTAACCCTCACACCCGGATATCCCTGGCTGCTCCCCTCGCCCTGGGTGTAACCAGCGAGGCAGAGCTGATGGATATCTTTACCACCAAGGGGGTCTCGCCACACGTCTTTAAAGACTCGGTGAGCCGGCAACTGCCACCTGGTATGGAAATCCTGCAGGTGTATCTGATAGCCACAACCCTGCCATCACTGCAATCGCGGATTCGCAATGCCGAATACAGGGTTGAGGTGGAGACGGGAAAGGATGAAAAGGAAGTAGAAGCAGTGCTAGCCTCTTTGCTCTCCAAGGAGCACCTGCTGTGGCAACACCAGCGGGATACTGGCATCAGGAGCTATGACCTCAGGGCTTTAATTGATGACCTATGGCTTACTAGTTGGCATAGCGGCTATTGCACTATAGGCATGCGGCTTCGCTGCGACAGTGGTGGTTCGGGGAGGCCGGAGCAGGTGGTCAAGGCTCTGGGTTTTAGCCAGCCACGCTCCATCCACCGCTCAAGGCTTATCTTGGAAACGAGTTGACCTTATTTGAGAAACTCCTATCTAAATCATATGGCAGAGCCAGCCCTGGATCCGGAGAGGCAGGAGAAAGCAAAAAAATACGCTAAAGCCAGGCGTTGCCTGAGCTATGCTGAGCTGGTGTTTGCTGGCGGCCTGCTGGGGCTACTGATATTCGGTGGGCTCTCCCAGAGGCTAGCCGGGTCGTTTGCTTTACCTCCTGTGCCAGCGGCCAGCCTCTACTTTTTATTTTTAATGGTGGCTTATGGGGTGTTATTGGCGCCCTTAAGCTACTATCGTGGGCTTGTTTTGCCCCGGCGCTATGGTCTATCCCTTCAAAAACTCACTGGCTGGCTGAGTGATACCATAAAAGCTGGTGCTTTGGTCGTGGCACTGGGCGCCGGCATTATTGCCGCCGTCTACTGGTTTTTAAGTAGTCTGCCGCAAATCTGGTGGCTGCTATCCTGGGGGCTTGTGGTATTGGTCAGCCTGATGCTGACCATGCTGGTACCGGTTCTCATTGTGCCCATCTTCTTCAGGACGGAGCCACTGGCTGATAAAGAACTTAAAAAACGACTGGAGCGACTGTCCCAGCAGGCTAAGGTAGAAGTTGGCGGTATCTATACTGTGGAATTTTCCAGCAAAGGCACCACTGCCAACGCCGCCCTGATGGGAGTCGGTAAGACAAAGAGGATAGTCTTAAGCGACACACTGCTTAGCTGGTACTCGCCGATGGAGATAGAGGTAATCATGGCTCATGAACTGGGGCACCAGCGCCACCGTGACATCTTCAGACTTTTTGTGGTGCAGTCGGCTTTGTTGCTAATCGGGTTCTATATCACTAACCTTATCCTGAAAGCCGCCATAGCACCCCCGGGTTTTAGCAGTATTTCAGATGTAGCCGCCTTGCCCCTGCTAATGCTTATATTTGGCGTGGTCAGTCTGCTACTAGCCCCACTTACAAATAGCTTTAGTCGTCAACTAGAAGCTGCTGCTGATGGTTATGCCTTAAGCCTGACCGATGACCCGGGCTCATTTATTAGCTCTATGACCAAGCTTACCGACCAGAATCTGGCTGAGGCACAGCCCAGCCGCTGGGTTGAGCTGCTGCTCTGGGACCACCCGAGTTACCACAGGCGGGTGGAGCATGCAAAGTACTATTTAACTCATAAATCTAATGAGGGAGAATAATTGGTAAAAGTTATCTTAGTAAGACATGGTGAGACCGACTGGAATAAATCGCGGCGCATTCAGGGTGGCAGTAGCAATCCTCCGCTAAACGATAGGGGCAGAGGGCAAGCTGAGGGCCTGGCCTTGAGACTAAGGCGAGAAAAGCTTCAGGCCATCTACGCTAGCCCATTACAGCGCTCTCTGGATACTGCTAAAGCCATAGCCTATTACCATCAGCTTGAGGTAGAGATTGAACCATCCCTGAGGGAGATTGAGGCAGGGCGGTTGGAGGGGGTATCTGCCAGTGAGCTGGGCAAGCGCTTGAGCGAGTTCTTAACCACCAGCATTAAGGGTAAGGCATTGCCAAGAGTGCCTGGTGGCGAATCACTGCTTGAGGTGCAGGAGCGGGCGTGGCGTGCTATTCAGCAACTCTCTAGGCAGCACCCTGATGGTGTGCTGGTGCTGGTTAGTCACTACTTTACTATCCTGACCATTATCTGCTCGGTGCTAGGGTTGCCCTTATCTCGGATAGGCAGGCTCAGGTTAAGCACCGGCAGTATTAGCGTCATCAGCCTTGATGGTAAGTCGGCACGGCTGGAATTATTCAATGAGAGCTAAAGCTAGCTGGATAGCTTAAACTCATCAAAAGCCCACAGTATTGTTCCCCTGCCCCTGGTCAACTATAATAGAGACTGAAATGGCAAGAAAAAAGCCGCTAACGCTAGAGCAGCGGGTTAAGAACTTTATCCGAGAGCATCGCCTTGTGGAAAGGCAGGCCTGCCTGCTGGTGGCGGTGTCCGGTGGTTCAGACTCAAGTTGTCTGCTTGATATTCTGGTTCGGCTTAAAGACGAGCTGGGCATAAGGCTGCACGCGGCTCACCTTGACCACCAGCTGCGAGGGGCTGAGTCCCGTGCTGATGCCGGCTATGTTGCTGAGTTGGCTCAGCGTCTGGGTGTGCCAGCTACTATAGAGCGGCGGGATGTAAAGGCCTACCAAGCCGAGCAGCACCTTTCGCTGGAAGAGGCAGCCAGGGAGGTGCGCTACCGCTTCCTGGCTGATACTGCCAGCGCTGTTGGCGCCAGCCGGGTAGCAGTTGGTCACACCCTTGATGACCAGGCAGAGACAATACTCATGCACCTGGTGCGGGGTACTGGAACCAGGGGACTCGGGGGCCTTAAGCCATGTACCGTGTGGCAGTTACCTCTTGGTGGGAAAAGGCTCACTGTGGTAAGACCGTTACTTGAGTTCTACCGTCAGGAAACGGCTGACTATTGCCAGAGCCATCAGCTTAGGCCCCGGATTGATGCCAGTAATCTCTCACGAGCGCCGCTAAGGAATAGAATCCGTCAACAGCTCATCCCTTTACTACAGAGCTATAACCCACGGGTGGTTGAAGCACTACTGCGAACCGCCAATATTGCCGCTGATGAGCTCGCCTTTCTGGATGAAGAGACCGCCCGTTTGTGGGATGAGGTAGCTCAAAGACAGGGAAACGTGATTACTCTGGATAAGGAGAGCTTTGGCAGGTTACACCCAGCCCTGAAGCGGCACCTGCTGAGGACGTCTACTTTGGGGCTGCTGGGAAGTCTCAAGGATATTGAGACGCGCCATGTTGAAGAGATAATGGCCGCTCTAAATAAGCCGGCGGGAAAACAAATCAGCCTGCCTGAGGGTTTAATCTTCTCCATAGAATATGATAAATACCTGCTAGGCTCAGACCCCGCAGTTTTATCTCCCTTTCCCGTTCTGGGAGGTGAGTTTGCCTTGAAGATACCTGGCAAAACACAGCTAGCCGGCTGGTGGGTTGAGGCAACGATTATAGACTTAAAAGCGGGTCCCCATCCTTCAAAGAAGGACTGGGTGCTTAAAGGGGGTGGGTTACCTAATAACCTTACTGCCTGCTTTGACCTTGATAAAACTGGCGATAAGATAATAGTAAGACCCAGAAAGCGCGGTGACCGGTTTCAGCCACTGGGTTTAAGCCAGCCCAAAAAGCTGGGGGAGTTCATGATTGACGCCAAAATCCCTAGTGCCTGGCGGGAGCGAGTTCCGGTTGTCTTGTCGCCACGACATATCCTTTGGCTGGTCGGCTGGCGTATAGATGAACGGGTAAAGGTTACTGAAGACACCAAGTGGGTTTTGAGGTTGGAATTCAAGCGGGGCTAGAGTTCTAATCTGTCTGGCAATAGGCTTAGTGCAGGAAATGCCTGATGCCGGTAAAGACCATGGCTATATTGTGCTTATCGGCTGCCTTGATAGAGTCTTCATCTCTTATTGAGCCGCCGGGCTGGATGATAGCCGTCACGCCGCCCTCGGCTGCCTGCTCAACACTGTCGGGGAAGGGGAACATAGCATCAGATGCCATAACGCTGCCCCGGGACTTTTCCCCGGCCTTGGCTTTGGCAATGTCAACACTTACCACCCGGTTGGGTTGCCCGGCACCCATTCCCAGCAGGGTCTTATCTTTAACCAGGACAATGGCATTGGACTTTATGTGCTTTGCTGCCCGCCAGGCAAACTTCAGGTCTTCCAGCTCGGCCTCGGTCGGTGACCGTTTGGTTACTGTTTTTAAGTTAACGCTACCCTCGGGCAGAGAGTCTGAGGTCTGGACAAGCAGGCCGCCCTTTACCCGGCGGAAATCAAGATAACCTGCCGCTGTGGCATGCTCAGGCGGTAGCTCAGCCAGCAGTATGCGCAGATTCCTCTTCTTTTTTAATACTTCTAAGGCATCGGCATCATATTCGGGGGCAATGACTACCTCGTAAAAGGTGTTACTCATTTCCTGGGCCATGCTGAGACTTAAAGCTCGGTTAGCAGCCACGATGCCGCCAAAGGCTGACACCGGGTCGCCGCTTAAGGCCCGCCGGTAGGCCTCAGCAATATCCGGATGGCTGGAAAGGCCACAGGGGTTGGTATGCTTGACAATAGCCACTGTCGGCTGGGCAAAGTCGGTTGCCGCGCCCCAGGCGGCATCAGCATCCAGGATGTTATTAAAAGAAAGCTCCTTGCCCCATAGCTTCCTTGCCCAGATTATGCCGCTATCCTGCTTTAAGACCGTTTGCTCAGCATAGAAAGCGGCCGGCTGGTGGGGGTTCTCACCATAGCGCAGGTCATGGCGCTTCTTTAGGGCTATGGTCATCTCATTGGGGAAACCATCCATATCCTGCCTAAGGTATTGAGAAATAGCGGTATCGTAGACGGCTACGTGCTGGAAGGCCTTCTGGGCCAGCCTTCTGCGCTCAGCCATATCAAGGTCTTGCTGCTTTAGTTTTACTAAGACCGGCTGGTAGTCGGTCGGGTCTACCACCACGATGACATCGGGGAAGTTCTTGGCCGCCGCCCGGAGCATGGTCGGGCCGCCGATGTCAATATTTTCCAGCGCCTTATCAAGGGTAACATTTTCTTTGGCTACAGTCTGGGCGAAGGGATATAGATTAACGGCTACTAGGTCAATAAGCCCAATATCATTGGCGGCAAGTTCAGCCATGTGGGCGGGCAGGTTGCGTCTGGCCAGCAGACCGCCGTGGACTTTAGGGTGCAGGGTCTTTACCCTGCCATCCAGAATCTCGGGGAAACCGGTAATACTGGAGACGCTTTTTACCGGAACTTGAGCCTCTTCCAGTGCCCTTTTGGTGCC
>DAOVGW010000029.1 GCA_030672225.1 Dehalococcoidales bacterium
AAGTGGAAAAGTTGACTCTTATCGGGACTGATTCAGCTTCAGAAAAAGGGGGAGAGGTGAGTTGGTAGCGCATACCGGATTCGAACCGGTGATCTCCTCCTTGAGAGGGAGGTGTCCTAAACCCCTAGACGAATGCGCCACCTAAAATCTGGCTGGGGGAGAAGGATTCGAACCTTCGTTGACGGATTCAGAGTCCGCTATCCTACCACTAGATGATCCCCCATCAGACTTAAAATTATAACATCTCGCCAGACTTGGAGCAATAACAGGACAATCAGAGCATAATTTGACACCTTAAGGGGCAACGGTTTATGGTTATTCAGGAAAGGGGGGTTAGCCTTGGCTGATTCGACTGCTTTACAAGAAAAACTGGGGGTCCGCTTCAATGAGCCATCCCTGCTTGAGCAGGCGCTGGTTCACAGCTCCTACGTCAATGAAAACCCTGGCTCCGCATCGGTCTCCAATGAAAGGCTCGAATTTTTAGGCGATGCCGTTTTAGGTATGATATTTGCTGAGAAGCTGTATCAAGACCTCCCTGATGCATCTGAAGGAGAGATGACCAAACTACGGTCTTACCTGGTCTGCCGTGATACCCTAGCCAGCGTTGCCAGAGCCATTGGACTTGGTGAGCATATCTATCTGGGAAAGGGCGAGGAGGCAAATAGTGGTCGGCATAAGCCGGCTAATCTAGCTGGCGCTTTGGAAGCAGTGATAGCCGCTGTTTTCCTTGACCAGGGACTGGCGGCCACCAGTGATGTTATTCTGAGGTTATTTAATAGGGAGCTACAGAGATTAGCCAGCCAGGGAGTAGCGGCTGATTATAAATCACAACTTCAGCAACTTTTCCAGGCCAAGCAGCAGGAGACACCACTCTACCATATAATAGAAACCACTGGACCAGACCACGACCGGGGGTTCACTGCTGAAGTGAGAGTTGGTGATACTGTGTTAGGCAGAGGCTCCGGCAAGAGTAAAAAACTGGCCGAGACTAACGCTGCCCGCTCAGCACTAGAGAAACTATCAACCAACTTTACATGAGTAACCTCCTTTGTTAAACTTGAGCTTAACAGTGTTTTAAAGACTTAGCTAGAGGTGCCACATGGGGAAACGAGATTACAGACATCGTGAGACCAAGAAATCAAAAAAGACTGCCAAGAAGATAGCAGTAGCCGATATCCTGCCACCTCCGGTAACCGTAGAGGTAATTAAGAAAAAGAGGAAAGAACCTGAAGAAGAAGCCTGAGGTTTGTCCCCAAGAGCATGGTGGCTTAAGATGCCTGACTTAGCCTCAGTTCGGGCAATAGTGTATGGCTATGTGCAGGGTGTCCTTTTCCGTGACTTTACCTTGAGACGGGCTAGAGAGCTGGGTCTAGCCGGCTATGTACGCAACTTGCCCAGCGGGACTGCGGTGGAGGTTCAGGCTGAGGGGGAAAGAGAAAAGCTAGAAAAGCTAATTGAGCAGCTTAGAGTAGGACCACCCGGAGCCGAGGTAGAAAAAGTGGAAGCCAGCTGGTCAGAATATAGCGGGAGCTACACTAGTTTCAGTATAAGGTACTAGTTTTGCTCAACTGACAACTGCCTCCGCTCTCAAACCGCAATTAAGCCAATGGTTGCCGCTATATACCCGGTTACGGCACTCTAAATTTCAAAGCCTACCCTGGCTTTTTTAATCAGCTCAAGATAGTCTGACTTAATACCCAGTGCCTGCACCGCCTCAGCGTCAACCTGGTACGGTTCACCAACAAACACCTTGCCATACTTCTCAACTTCACCCTTGGTTGGGTCGACCTGGCTGGTGAATTTTTGGCGCCCTTCGATAATCCCCAGGTCAAAGGGCAGGGTAAAATAGAGGTCAGCCACCACCTTGTCTATCCCCAGGCTATACAAAGTCTGCCAACCCCCTTCGGTTTCACCACCATACTTACTGCTCGGTAGCAAGCTGAGCAGGTTCATTATGCTAAGGCTAGCCATACCGTTAACAACCTTTAGTGGCGTCACAGTTATCAAGTAGTCACTGGATAGGATAACATTAGGTACCAAGAAGGTTGGCACCGCCAGTGGCTTGGGTAAAGGATTGTCCACCTCAACCCAGATACAATCCTTTACATCGAGCAGTAGTACCCTGGGAAAATCGTAACCCAAGGCTTTATATATCGGGTAGACCGGACCTCCTCCCGGGGTACCGTCAAGGAGAAGAATATCAGCATCACTCACCTGCCTGATCCCGTCTATTATCAGCGACAATATCTCCCGGCTGGTAGTTGCCGGATATGGCACCGGGTAGCCAGCATTGGGTTTAATCAAGACGCGCCGCGCCCTTGATATTGCCGGTGGTGCTTTGAAAACAAACTGTGAGGCGTCAAGTATCAAATCTTACTCCTTGCTCCAATTGTTATCGCCGGAGGAGGACATGGGGTCAGGTTGTGGAACCTTTTTTACTAACTCCCTAGCCGCCTCCAAATCAGCTTTAGTATTGATATTGAAAAAACTCAGGTGCTCCGGGTCAAACCTGTCTATCTCCCCGGCTTCTACATACCTTACTTTAACCAGGCTGAGAAGTCGATCTATTTTGTAATTGCCCTGCCCAAGCAACTGTTCTATGGCAGCAAGGCAGCTCTTTGAGTAAACAGCATGAAGTGGCTCAACCGGCTCCCCCAATCGCGGAATAACCACATCAAAGCCAGCCGATAGTTCCAGCATGTAGCCGATTAAGGCTCTGTTTAAAAGGGGCATATCACAGGCGACGACAAAGTTATAGCGGGAAGAAGAGGTAAGTAACCCGGTATAGATGCCAACCAGGGAGCCCTTAGCGTCATAAGCATCGGTTACTACTCTCAACCTCGGATAGCTGGTAAATTGAGGCAGATGCTGTCCTTTGCCAATAACTACAATAATATCACTATTAAAAAAGCTAAGGCTGGATACTACCCGCTGAATCAAACTTTCATTGTTAATGGTCTCTAACGCCTTGTAACGCCCCAAGCGTGCGCCCTTACCCCCAGCAAGCACAATAAAGCTTTTATCGGTAACCAAAATATGTTTCTCCCATTCACCTCCCTATAGTATATTTTAACACGATAGTCAAGCCCCCTAATCAAGATTAAGTTGTGACCTATATATGTGCGTGCTATAATTTCGGCTATGAAGGTATCTGAGCTGGGAGAGTTTGGGCTGATTGAACAACTGGCTAAAATAGCTTATCAGGCCCTGAGTAAAGAAGCTGCCGCCGGCAAACAACTCATTATTGGTATCGGTGATGACGCCGCTGCCTGGCATGGTGATGCCAAGGTAGAGCTGGCTGCTGCTGACTCCTTGATCCAGGACGTTCACTTTACCCTAGCTATGACTCCCTGGAATGAACTCGGCTGGAAGGCACTGGCAGCCGGCTTGAGCGATATTGCCGCCATGGGTGGTGTGCCCAAATATGCATTGGTATCACTGGCTTTACCCGGTGATACTGAAGTAGAGGATGTCACCGACCTCTACCGGGGAATGACCCAACTGGGGCAGCAGTTTGATGTCGCCATAGTTGGTGGTGATACCAGTAGCTCACCACTGGTTATTATTAACACCACTGTTCTTGGTAGCACCAAAGGTCAGAACATGCATATCCTCACCCGCTCGGCAGCTAAGCCCGGTGACAAAGTAGCTGTTACTGGCTATCTAGGTACCGCTGCTGCTGGCCTTGAGATGCTGAGCAAGAAAATTCAAATTGACCCTGAGGCTACTGCCTGTTTCAAAAAGGCCTTCCTCCAGCCTTATCCCCGGATAGCAGAAGGGCAACTACTGGTAGAGCAAGGAGTGAAAACAGCCATAGATATTAGCGATGGGTTGATTTCAGACCTGAGCCATATCTTGAAGGCCAGCCAGGTTAGTGCCCGAATAGAGATTGAGCGTGTGCCTGTTCACCCCGCCGTTAAGGCTAACTTTGGTGATAAAGCGGTTGCGCTGGCACTTTCAGGAGGGGAGGACTATGAACTCCTGTTTACCGCAAGCGCCCGGGTCGTAGGCAGGGTAAGCGAAAAAGCCTCCTTACCGGTAACAGTTATTGGCGACATCGTTGCTGATAAGAGAGGTGAAATTACACTTACTGATAGAGAAGGAAAGCCCATAAGATTAGGCAAGACAGGATGGGAGCACTTTGCCACCAGATAGAGCTAAATCACCAAATTCCCCAGGCAAAATAGACCACCTTGAGCTAACTAGCCATAGCCCTGATGAGACTCAGCAGTTGGGAAGGCGCATCGGGGAACTGGCTATGCCCGGTGATATTTGCCTCCTGGTTGGCAGCCTGGGAATGGGGAAGACCTGCCTCACCCAGGGTATTGCCTGGGGACTAGATATCAAAGAATATACGCTAAGCCCTTCCTTCGTCTTAATTCGTGAGCTCCATGGCCGGCTGCCGCTATATCACATAGACCTCTACCGGCTTGACCAAATAGAAGAGATTGCCGAGCTGGGACTGGATGATTACCTCTATGGCAATGGTGTCTGTGTCATAGAATGGGCAGAAAAGGGCTTGAGTATACTGCCACCGGAGCATCTCCTGATTAAGATAAGTTATCTTGGCGATACCAAGCGCCACTTTCAACTCAAACCTAGCGGCCGGCGCTACCTGGAAATGGTAAATCAGCTCAAATCCCTTGCCTTAACCAACCAAAAGGGAGAGAGTAGCTAATGCCAACCAAGAGGTCGCTCACCAGTTCAGTATCGGAACCATCATTGATAAATAGTCTCCGCTCCTACCAGCGAGAAGCAGCCCTAG
Organism: Dehalococcoidales bacterium; assembly: GCA_030672225.1. Taxonomy (GTDB): domain Bacteria; phylum Chloroflexota; class Dehalococcoidia; order Dehalococcoidales; family ARS1013; genus ARS1013. Next base: position 4,766 of record DAOVGW010000029.1, read on the forward strand.
CCATAGATACATCAACCGATACCGCCAGCCTGGCTATCGTTCTTAACGGCGAGATACTGGCCGAATTAACCTGGCGCTGTCAGAAGAACCACTCTGTGGAACTCATGCCCAACCTGAGCCAGCTTCTTAAGCAGACCAAGTTAGAGCTTAAATCTATAAGTTATATCATCGTCGCCAGAGGACCGGGAAGCTTTAATGGGCTGCGAGTCGGAATTAGCACCGCTAAAGCCCTGGCCTTCAGCCTGGAAATTCCGCTCGTTGGCATCAGCACTCTAGAGGCAGAAGCCTATCAGCATGCCGAAACTGGACTGCCTGTCTGCCCGATTTTTAGTGCTGGCCGGAGTGAGATTGCTGCCGCTACCTACCAGAGAAAAGGTAGCCAGTGGTACCAGATTACCCCGGAACACATTACTACAGTGGGCGCTCTCGGCTCAAAGCTCACTACCAAAACCATATTTTGCGGTCAGATAACACCAGCTATCGCTTCCCAGCTAAAAGTGAAACTTAAGGAGAGAGCCATAATACCACCTCCAGCCTCAAGACTTAGGCGAGCCAGCTTCCTGGCCGAGCTGGGACTTAAGCGGCTTAAGGCGGGTGACCTTGACCGCCCAGCCACCTTGCAGCCAATATACCTCAGACGACCAGCAACTACCAAACCAAAGCGCAGAACTTGGATAACCAAAACAGGTAGTGATATAAAAAACGAGGGAGGAGAGAATGGAAAGGTCACTGGTTCTTATCAAGCCTGACGGGATGCAAAGAGGGTTAGCCGGTACTATCATCAGCCGCCTGGAGAAGCAGGGGCTTAAGCTGGTAGCAATTAAGATGCTTAAACTGGATAAAGCCCTAGCCCAACGACACTACGCGCCTCATAAGGATAAGCCCTTCTTTGGTAGCCTGATAACTTCTATCACCTCAGCCCCGATAGTAGCCGCTACCTTTGAGGGAGAAGGAGCCGTAGAGTTAATCAGAAAAGCCATGGGCGAAACTGACCCGACTAAGGCTGAGGCGGGAACTATCAGGGGTGATTTCGGTCTGGACATTGAGCGCAATACCATTCATGGCTCTGACTCAGCTGAGACTGCCCGAAGGGAAATCGAGCTGTTCTTTTCCGATGATGAAATTTTTGATTACCACCGGGGAACTGGTAGCTCAAGCTACTGAATCCTGACCACGGGGCCTGCCTGACTCCAAAGCTCGTCTAGCTGGTAGTAATCCCGCTCAATGGTAGCAAAGATATGGACAATGACCTCACCATAATCAAGAAGCAGCCACCCCGAATCTACTGTGCCCTCACAATGGTGAGGTAGCACGCCCTCTTTTTTGAGTGAGTGCACAATTTCATCATAGATAGCCTTAATCTGCCGACTGGACTGGACGCTACACATAACGAAGTAATCAGCAAAGCTACATATGCCCCGAGCATCCAGCAGCACAATATCTTGGGCCTGTTTATCACCGGCTACCTCTACCGCCTTGCGGGCTATGTCAATTGCTTCCAGAAGCCAAACCTCCACCAGATAATAGCCTGTTTATTATTATACCATAATCGGGGTAATGGTAAGCCCCAACCGGGAAGAGGATGCCGTGCTTCTTAAAGAAAGCTACCAAGACTTACAAAAAGTAAAGACTAACGCCAATCGCCCTATATCTACTTTTATATTTACCGCTACTTCTGGTATAATATAAGCAGGCCAATAAGATTGGCCAGGTGTTGAGGCAAATGATGAGAATAAATTGGAGACGTAGTATCCTGGTTTACCTGGTTATCATAATTGCCGCCGTAGCTCTCTTCTCTTTCGTTTTGCCAGGCTCCCCAAAGCCAGAAGAAATCCCGCTAAGTGATGCTATAGCTATGTCACAAAATGGCGAAATAGGGGAGATAATGGTTGAAGGTGATGCCCTAAATATTACCGCTACCGATGGCACCGAGTTTATAACATTCAAGGAAGCCAGCGCTAGCATATACGATATTGAGGGACTTAGCCTTGAAGGGATAATAGTTGCGATAAAAGAAGGAGGGTTTAACTGGGGTGGCTTGCTGATTAGCCTCCTTCCCCTGCTTCTCATCGGTGGCTTCTTGTTCTTCATCTTCAGTCAGGCACGAGGGGCTAATAGCCAGGCGATGAGCTTCGGTCGCTCAAAAGCCCGATTGTTCCCGGCTAATACACCGACGGTAACCTTTGATGATGTCGCTGGGGTTGAGGAAGCCAAGCAGGAGTTGCACGAAGTGGTAGATTTCCTAAAAGCACGGGAGAAGTTCCAGTCCCTGGGAGCACGCATTCCCAAAGGCATGCTTCTCATAGGACCGCCGGGCACCGGCAAGACGTTGCTGGCTCGGGCAATAGCCGGTGAAGCCGGGGTGCCTTTCTTCTCTATCAGTGGTAGCGAATTTGTGGAGATGTTTGTTGGTGTCGGTGCCTCAAGGGTGCGTGACCTCTTTGACCAGGCCAAACGTAATGCGCCGTGCATTATCTTTATTGATGAAATTGACGCCGTCGGTCGTCATCGGGGCGCCGGGCTGGGTGGCGGTCATGATGAGCGGGAGCAAACTTTAAACCAGATTCT
>DAOVGW010000033.1 GCA_030672225.1 Dehalococcoidales bacterium
TTGAGCTGGAGGAAATAGACTATCTTGGTCCCGGCAGTTTCCAGACGGTTGATGTCAACATAAAGCCAGCCCCAAAGGCCGCTAAAGGGGAATATAGAGTCATCTTTATTGCTGAGGCAAACGAACTACTAAGAGTGGAAAGCACTTCCTGGGTGACTGTGAAGACAGCATCGTTCTGGCCATGGGTTGGGGCTGGGATAGTACTCGTAGTCGTTGCCGCATTTATTTTTATCTTTATGCGCTTCAGCAGGCAAAAATGATGGTTCACCAAAGCGAAGGAGCCACTAGAAATATAATTAGACCTATAAAATAAGGAGGGAAATATGATTGAGCGAGTTCATGAGCATATCATCAGTGAACTTGGCGCAAACACACGCACGGACATAATTTTTGTTCTCACCGCGATTATCCTCAACCTGCTAACTCTCGCCATCAATTCCGGCGTTGCCGCGGCGGAAGGAAACGGCACTACAACGGTTGTGATGTTCACCTTTGTCTTTCTCTTGATAGTGGTTAACTTAGTTGTACTAATGGGGTTGATAAGAGGAAAGCAAACGAGAACAAAGCTCTTAAACGGGCTGCTAAAGATGTACAAAGACCAGGGCGTGGAAGGTTACTATGACCCAACGCTTTTAAGCGATTACACGACCAGATATAACCTCTTTATGCTCGCCGTCCTTGCCACCGGCCTGGTAGCCCTTGTCATACCCTTTGTGATCAGGTAATGTGATTCCCGACAGTGAGGACAATTAGCGATTCATCAGGCTTCTGCCCCTTTGTCGCTTTCTTCCTCAAGCTGTTCCATAATGCGGGCGGCTCTGGGGTAACCGATATGCAGCTTTCTCTGCAAATAAGATGTAGATATCTGCGTATGCTCCTCGGCCAGCTGCTTGGCTGACTCAAGGAGTGGGTCTTCAGGATAGCCTCCTCTCCGGCCAGCAGTTACCGGTGGGGCAAACTCATCAACCTTTAGCGAAACCGCCTCCTCCCCCTTCTGACTGCCCCAGAAATAGACCAGCCGCTCCACCTCGGCATCGGAGACAAAGCACCCCTGGAGGCGCTTGGGCTTGGCCGCCTCAGTCGGCATATAGAGCATATCACCCCGGCCCAAGAGCTTTTCGGCGCCACCAATATCAAGGATAGTCCGTGAGTCCACCTGGGAGGTAACGGCAAAGCTAATACGGGTAGGGAAGTTAGCCTTAATCAGTCCGGTAACCACATCTACCGATGGACGCTGGGTAGCCACCACAAGGTGGATGCCGGTGGCTCGGGCAAGCTGGGCTAATCGGCACAGGATGTGCTCCACCTCGTCAAAGCCGGTCATCATCAGGTCAGCCAGCTCATCAATGACCAGTACCAGGTGGGGCATCCTCTCCTCTCCCTGCTTACTCTTATTATAGGCCTCAATGTTACGGACGCCGGCCGCCGCCAGTCGCCGATAGCGCTTGTCCATTTCCTGATTAAGCCAGCGCAGGGCGCCCAGAGCCTTCTGGGTATCAACTATGACTGGCGTCGCCAGGTGAGGCAGACTATTAAACAAAGTTAGCTCTACCCGTTTGGGGTCAACCATAATAAACTTAAGCTCACTAGGCACACTATAAAGCAAAAGGCAACAGATAACGGCATTCAGGCAAACGGTCTTGCCACTGCCGGTGGCACCAGCGATAAGAAGATGGGGCATCTTGAACAGGTCAGCCGCCACCGCCTCACCACCAGCACCCTTACCCAGAGCCAGAGCCAGCTTGGACCTGGCCACAATTTTTTGAAAGGCACTGGTCTCAATCACCCCTCGCAGGCTGACCACGCTGGAAATTGTGTTGGGCACCTCAATGCCAACTATCGGCTTACCCGGCACCGGGGCTTCAATCCTGATACTGGGTGCCGCCAGAGCCAGAGCCAGGTCATTAGCCAGTGAGGTAATCCTATCCACCTTGACCCTCGTCCGGGATACTTCCTCCTGTCTGGCACGGATATTACCGTCAGAGTCTCTTTCCTTTATCTCTTTTAGCTTCCTGTCCCAGCCGGGCTCGATGCCAAACTGGGTAACGGTTGGGCCGGCATTTATCTGGACTACCTTAGCCTCAACACCATAGCTGGCCAGGGCATCCTCAATCAGTTTGGCTCTCTGGAAATTATCAGCCTGACCAAACTCAACCTCAGGCGACTTGTCCAATATGTCAATAGGTGGCAACCGCCAGCCGTCAACAGTAACCAGAGACGGCGACTCACCATACTTCTTCCACACCTCCTGAGCCACCTGCCTTAAATCTCGCGGCGGAAGACCTGCTTCCTGCGCCTTGGCAGTGGTAGCCGCTGCAGTTTCCAGTTCTTTTCTTGGGACTTCAGGGGGCACCAGGACTGATGGTGGGGTTATCTTCTCCGCCAGGGGAGCTTTTTCAGCGGTAGCCGGGGTGGTATAAATTGGCGGGCGAAGGGGTGGCTGAAGTTCTTCCATCCCTGGCCTAACAGGAGGGGACGGCATCTTAAACGGCTTAACCAGCCATGAAACTGGTTTTTTTACGGCGCTAAAGCTGGCCCGGGGCGCCACTATAATAAAACCCAGGGTGGCTAAGCCCAGAACCCAAAGAATGCCAATTAAGCCCTGGTCATCGCCAATGATAGCCAGACCAAAACTGCCACCCAGGTCAAAAAGGGCCAGTATTCCCCAGACAGCGAAGAGAAAAGCGGTCGCCCCCAGCCACTTATTCCATTGATACAGCTTCCAGCGCCGGGCAAAGGCTGACAGGCGCCGCCGGAATACCAGGCCCATTACAATGATAATGGCCACGGTGATGAGGATTAGCCCCCCCCAGCCAAACAGCCCTAGAGTGCTTTCGGTAACCTCATCAGCCCACGATGTAAGTGCCGACCACTGCCAGAATAGCACCGCCAGGATAAGGGCCAGGAGTATCAGGCGCCGCACCAGCGGCAAAGCTAAGAAGCGAAACAGCCCGCCCAATGATAGCTTCTTAGGCCTAACCCTCCCAGGTTTGTCCCAAGAAGACCTGGCTTTTGTCTTTTTCCCGGTATTAACTCGCTTTCCAGCCATATAAGCTCTCGCTACACCCGCATACCCTGAGACTATACCTTTACCACAACCGGCAGAATCATAGGACGGCGCTTGGTCTGCTCGTAGTAGAACCTATTCAGTTTATCCCTAACCTTGGTAGTGACAAACCCCCACTCTGCAGTGTGTTTACCTCCATGGTCCAGGACTTGGGCTACCAGGTCACGGCTATTGTCCAGCATGTCTTTAGCTTCGTTGGTATCAACGAAACCCCGCGATACGATGTCAGGGCGCCCCACCAGCTTGCCGGTTTGCTTGTTAACGGCGATAATAACCACCACTATCCCGTCCCGTGACAGCATCCTTCTATTGCGCAGAACAACACCGCCAACATCACCGACGCTGAGACCATCGACATAGACATTGCCTGAAGCTACCTTGCCGGCTACCTTGCCCGATTGTGGGCTAAGCTCAAGGATATCACCATCCTCCAAGACAAAGATATTCTCTTCGGGGATGCCCACTGATTGGGCTAACTTAGCGTGATGACTGAGATGGCGGTATTCGCCATGAATGGGGACGAAAAACTTCGGCTTGACCAGGCTTAGTAATAGCTTTAACTCCTCCTGGCTGCCATGCCCGTGGACATGAACCTGCGCCACCCCACTGTAATACACCTGGGCCCCCTCTTTAAAAAGGCTGTCCACCGTCCTGTTGACCAGGGATTCGTTGCCCGGGATAGGTGTTGCCGAAATAACAACGGTGTCGCCACGAACTATGCTAACCTGGCGATGGTCCCGGTTAGCTATGCGAACCAGCGCCGAGGTAGGCTCCCCCTGACTGCCGGTGGTAACGAAAACAATCTTGTTATGGGGCATGCCACGCAGCTCATCCAGCCGAGCCAGAACCCCATCCGGTGCCTTAAGATAACCTAACTCTAATGCTATCCGCACCGTATCACTCATGCTACGCCCGACAACAAAGACACGGCGCTGATGCCTAGCAGCGGCGTCAATAACCTGCTGAACACGAGAGACCAGCGAGGCAAAGGTGGTTACAATCACTCTTCCCGGTGCCTCTGCCATAATCCGGCCCAGGGCTTCACCAACCACCCTCTCTGACGGTGTGTAGCCAAGTCGCTCAGCATAGGTGGAATCAGAAAGGAGAAGCAAAACCCCCTGTGCCCCTAATTGAGCCAGCCGAGAAAGGTCGGTTGGTTTCCCATCAACCGGAGTATAGTCAAGCTTGAAGTCTCCGCTATGGACTATTACGCCCACCGGCGTACGGATGATTAGACCCACCGCGTCAGGGATACTGTGGCAGACGGAGAAGAACTCAATTCTGAATTTGCCCAAACTAAACGGCTCGCCAGGCGCTATAACATTGAGTTTTGCCTGTACCAGTGCCTTGCGCCCCTTGAGCTTTAGCGAGATAAGACCCTTTGCCAGCTTGGTGCAGTAGATAGGCACGTTAAACTGAGGCAACACATAGGGCAGGGCACCAATGTGGTCTTCATGAGCATGGGTGATAATGATGCCCCGTATCTTTTCCCGTCTCTCCAGGAGGTAGCTTGTGTCAGGGATTACCAGGTCAATACCCAACATTGATTCCTCTGGAAACATCAGCCCACTATCAATAACGATGATATCACCGCCATATTCCAGCGCCATCATGTTCTTGCCGATTTCACCCAGGCCGCCGAGGGGAATTAGTTTTAACTTTGGTTGGTAAGTCATAATTTTTAGACCTCAAACATGCTTGATTGCTGTGGCGGTGTCTCCTGTTTTTCTTCCGGTATGCTCTTGGCTTGGGCCAAAAGCTCTGGAATCCTCCGCATATCGGCTTTTATCGTCTCACGTAGTCTCTGCTGGTGAAGAGCTGCCGCCGGATGATACATGGCATAGTAGATAATACCATCCCATTTTTGAGCCGTGCCATGAATCTTGCTTATGCTCTTACCGGGGAAGAACAGTGCCATAGAATAACGCCCCAGGGTGACAATCATTCTGGGGCGAATGAGCTCAATCTGGCGGTCCAACCAGGGACGACAGTTGAGTATCTCTTGAGGCAGGGGGTCACGATTTACCGGCGGTCGCGTCTTTATCACATTGGTAATATAGACCTGCTCGCGCTTCAGGTTAATTAAAGCCAGTAGTTCATCCAGAAATTGCCCGGCGGGGCCAACAAAAGGCCGTCCCTGCTGGTCCTCATGCCAGCCCGGAGCCTCACCGATGAACATTATGTCAGCGTCTTCGGCTCCCTCACCCGGCACCGCTTTGGTCCGGTCTTTAGCAATCTCACACTTCTGACAGTGTTTAATTTCCTCATAAAGCCCAAGAAGCGCTGACATCTCATCCTGTTTTAACAATTTAGCCTTGTAATTATGATAACACGCTCAATATGTCAAGTCAATTAGATATAACCTTCTTTCATCAGCCCTGTTACCCCTGCCTGCCGCTACTGCACCAATAATGAAAGCAAATATTATGGTAAAATAACAGACAAAACGGCCCCGGATAAGCAAAGTAGCATAGCCGCCGCTTTTTGGAGATAACTTTTTTAGATGAATGAGACCATTTCGCTGATTATACCCACCTACAATGAGCGGGACAACATCACCCCGCTACTCAAGCGGCTTGAGCGTGCCCTCGCCGGCTATAACTATGAAGTTGTCTTCATTGATGATAACAGCGCTGATGGCACCGCCGAAGTGGCCACTTCTCTAGCCGACAAATACCCAGTTAAGGTAATTGTTCGTAAGGATAAGCGGGGGCTGGCTTCGGCTGTTGTTGATGGACTTAGCCATGTATCGGGCAAGATTATAGCCGTAATGGACGCTGACCTACAGCACCCACCAGAGGTCCTCCCCGATTTACTTAAAGAGATGGAGAAAGGAGCCGATATAGTAATCGCCTCAAGGTATGTTAAGGGGGGAAGCTGCCCCGGCTGGAGCCTGAGCCGAAAGCTCAACTCCCGGGGGGCTATCTTCCTGGCCCACCTTCTCCTGCCGGCCACAAGGCGGGTTAACGACCCGATGTCAGGTTTTTTTATGTTTAATAAAGAGGCAGTAGCCGGAGCTAAACTAGAACCGCTAGGTTACAAGATACTGCTAGAGATACTTATGCAGGGAAGATTTAAGAGGGTAGCCGAAGTCCCCTTTACCTTTGGCATCAGGGGCAGGGGTGAAAGCAAGCTAAGCGCCGGCCAGCAGGTGGCTTATCTGAGGCACATCTTCAGCCTGATGAAACGCACTGGCGAGCTATTAAGGTTTTTAAAGTTTTGCCTGGTGGGCATAAGCGGTGTTGGGGTTAATATGGGCCTGCTATGGCTGCTCACGGAGTTCGCCGGTCTTTTCTATCTTACCTCGGCAGCCATCGGCATAGAGACCTCCATCATCACCAACTTCATTCTCAACAACTACTTCACCTTTGCCGACCGAAACCAACCGGGAAGGAAGCCTTTCTTTATCCGACTGCTGAGATTTAATCTTGTAAGCTTAGCCGCTCTAGCCATCAACCTGGCGATACTCGGGTTCCTCACCGAAGTCTGGGGAGTGTTTTACCTCCTGTCCAACCTTTTCGGCATAGCGGTGGCTACTTTCTGGAACTACCTGGTTAACAACTGGTGGACATGGAAACCCTAAAACGACTGCTTATCAGATTCAGCAAATGGGAATACGCTGGGCTCTGCCTGCTGGTGCTGGTGACACTGGTACTGCACTTCAGCGTCATTATGCAGCCTGATGAGCCCCTCTTTGATGAGCAACACTACATTCCCGATGCCAGACTCATAATTGATGGCGAAGGCACCGAGCGTCCCGAGCACCCTCCCCTGGGCAAGCTATTCATAGTAGCCGGTATCAAGCTATTTGGCGATAACCCCTTTGGCTGGCGGTTCTTTCCAGTCATTCTGGGCACAATGTGTATTGTCTTCTTCTACCTCATCTGCCGCCGACTGAACCTATCCAAAAGGGTTTCTTTTTTAGCCACTTTTCTCATAGCTTTTGAAACCCTGAGCTTTGTCCAGGCCTCAATAGCCATGCTAGACGTCTATAGCTTGGTTTTTGCCCTGGCTGCCTTCTGGCTCTATCTACGGGGAAACTACGTTATGTCGGGAGTAGCTGTAGGCTTGAGCGCCCTAGCTAAACTAAATGGCGTCCTGGTGCTCCCGGTGATAGGACTGCACTGGTTTTTAGTTGGCTGGAAGCGCCCACGTCGGTTTCTTCTTTCAATGTTGGCCGCCCCCATCACTTTTATTGCTCTGATGCCCCTGTTTGACTACGCTATCTGGCAGAAGTGGCTTAACCCGGTTACGCAAATAGAGAGAATGCTGAAGCTATCAAGCAGCATAACCAATGCTCAATATCCGGATGCCGGCAGCCGTCCCTGGGAATGGATTTTTACTTACCCCGAGGTTATGGAGGTTATGCCCTACTGGTGGACACCCCCATACACCGGGATAATTAGCCCCACCATCTGGGTTTTAATTATTCCGGTAGCAATTTATATCACCTACAAGGCAATAAAGGGCAATACACCGGTGCTACTGCCCTTTTCCTGGTTTTTCGGTACTTATTTAATCTGGATACCTCTGAGCCTTATCACTGACAGGGTTACTTATGTTTTTTACTTTTATCATACCGTAGGGGCAATATGTATCGGTTTAGCCATGGTCTTGTTCCGGCTGCTTGACATTGCCGAGGCTAGAAAAACGGGCAAGTTCAGGTGGTCAATAAGGCTGGGAGTGCCCTTCTATTTGCTGCTTCACCTAATCGTCTTTATTATCATCACACCACTTCCACCACTATCCATCGTATGGCAAGAATCACCATATATTCTCACCACACCAGAATCTATCTGGTGGTCAATACCTCTCTACCTCCTGCTCTATATCTTTACCCTTCGTTTCCTGGGTTTGGATAAAGGCCTAAGACCCGGCCAACTCAATGGTAGTGTCATTGGTCAAGAAAGTCCGGTTGATTAAGCCATCCGAACAATAGTAAAATGAAGTAGAGTTATTAGTAGAAACTCCACGCCATGAAGGAGAATGATGAGCTTCCTAAGCCAGACAGACCCAGAAATTAGTGGTGCCGTTGGTGCCGAGGCAGAAAGGCAAAGAGAAACTATAAACCTCATTGCCTCCGAAAACTATACCAGCCGGGCGGTGCTTGAGGCCCAAGGCTCGTTTCTAACCAACAAATATGCTGAGGGCTACCCCCAGCGCCGCTACTATGGTGGCTGTGAGAATGTGGACACCATAGAAACCCTGGCTACTTCTCGGGCTAAAGAGCTATTTTCTGCTGAGCATGCCAATGTCCAAGCGCACAGCGGGGCACAGGCCAATATGGCCACCTACTATGCCCTGCTTGATTACGGCGATACTGTTTTAGGTATGGACCTGGCCCACGGCGGTCATCTGACTCATGGTGCCAAGGCCAGCTTCTCAGGTAAGTCATATAACTTTATTACCTACGGCCTGAATGAGGAGACGGAGAGGATTGACTACCAAGAGGTAGAGAAGCTCGCCCTAAAGCATAAGCCCAGGTTAATTGTGGCTGGAGCCAGCGCTTACCCCAGGATTATTGATTTTGAGCGTTTTCGGCGTATCGCCGACCTGGTGGGAGCCAAGCTGATAGCTGATATAGCTCACATTGCCGGCATAGTAGCCGCCGGACTACATCCTACACCGGTCCCCTACGCCGACGTGGTGACCTCAACTACACATAAGACGCTACGCGGTCCACGGGGTGGTTTCATCCTGTGTCGTAAGGAGCTGGCTCAGGCTATAGATGCCGCTGTTTTCCCCAGAATGCAGGGCGGTCCCCTGATGCATGTCATCGCCGCCAAGGCAGTGGCTTTCCACGAAGCTATGCAGCCAAGTTTTACCGACTACCAGCGGGCTATACTGGAGAACGCCCTTACTTTAGCCAGTGAACTTAAGCGCCTGGGACTACGCCTTATCTCGGGCGGGACGGATAACCACCTGGTTCTAGCTGACCTTACCCAGACGGGGATTACCGGCAAACAGGCTGAGGAAGCCTTAGGCAGAGCCGGCATTACCGTTAACCGCAATCAAGTTCCTTTTGTTAATGTCCTGCCGCCCCGGATAGCCAGTGGCATCAGGCTGGGCACACCAGCGGTAACGACACGCGGCTTCGGCGCTGAGGAAATGAAGCGCATTGCTTCCTTGATTATCAAGGTTATTAGCAATATTGATGACCATAATATTGAGAAGCAGGTGCACGAGGAAGTCAGCCAAATGTGCCACCGCTTCCCGGTACCTGGCATTGATGACTGAGATTGTTTAATAACCCTATCCCCTTTATCCCCCTCAACAGTCTCTCAAGGCGAGGCTTACCCCAAAATATAAGAGAGCCTACTCTCCGTACGGAATATGGTTATGGCATTAGCCACCACTATCGCCACCATCATCGCCATCATCATCGTCACCTTTGTCATCACCACTATCGTCTACCTGAGCCTCGGCCTGAGCCTCGGCAAGCTTCACATTAACTGCTGCGGGGCGACCATCACGTCCTTGACCCTTCTCAAATTCCACTTCCTGTCCTTCGCTAAGGCTATTGAATTCCACTCCTTCAAGACTGTTGCTATGGAAGAAGAGGTCTTCTTCCTGTTCTGTCTTGATAAATCCATATCCACGGTCCATGAGCCGTCTGATTGTGCCTTTTGGCATAGAACACCTCCTTAAAGAAAGCCCTCTGGCTAGTCTTAAAGATTATTATACCGCATAATACCCCAAAAGGGGTAGATGGGAATCTATTCAGATGGTAGAGCGGTATACTAAGTCACTGCTCTTCTATGACCACGCTTTAAGCCTACAACCCCCACGTTGTTGGCCCGAACGTCAGAATTATCTACACTCTGAAATGAATTAACAACCGAACCTAGCCGACTGAAAAGCAGAGGAGTGGAGAAGGGGACGGGTTAGAGTACTCCACAGTTAGGTTCTGCCTCTCCTCCCCGCACCACCACCCCCAGCGCATTAGCACCCAGCCTAAAGTACTTACTGGGGTATAGCAGCTTAGCTATGGTTGAGCACTACCTGCAGAGCCTGAATGGTGAGGATGCTGCTGATGCGCACAGAAGGTTTAGCTCTATGGACAATATGTGACATTATCGAAATTTAAGGAGTATTCAGTATCAAAAGGTAGATTACCTCTAATCCATCCTGAGACTTCGCCAAAATTGGATTATATGGGAAGTGGCGTTTTCTGGCTGCGGTTAGTATAGTTAACTATTTCTTAATGTCTGGCCTAATCCAGACCAAAAAAGGCACCAGCCACCGCCTTACCCAGCAGTTCCAGTACCCTCGTATCATCACTTTTAGCCTCTCAAAAAGACCCTGCGGCTTTATCTTCTCAGGCTAGTTTGTGTACGGATTGAGTCTATTCCTCATATACGAACTTGTCAATACTTCCTTGTTGCCCCCTTTCTGTCTGCACATTTTTTACTCCAAAATGTTATAATAAATTGCATTTGGTTCATTGGTTCAAATGTATTAAATGTATGTGATATAAGCTAAAATTTGCATTTAAAGGGGGAGAAAGCTGATGGATGAATTAAAGGTGTTTACCGGCAATGCCCATCCGGCTCTGGCTAAAGCAGTTACTGAATACCTGAGCATACCGTTAGGTAACTGCGAGGTCTTCCAGTTTAGCAATGAGAACATCTTTGTCCGCATTATGGAGAATGTCCGCTCACGGGACACCTTTGTTATTCAGCACATCACGTCCCCGGACAATAAGAGCCTGGTTGAACTGCTGATTATGATTGATGCCCTGAAGAGGGCTTCAGCCGGACGCATTACTGCTGTCGTCCCCTATTATGGCTATGGCCGCACTGATAAGAAAGACCAGCCAAGGGTGCCGATAACGGCCAGGTTGATAGCTGATCTCTTAACTGTAGCCGGAGCCAACCGACTCCTGACCGTGGACCTGCACGCCGGTCAAATACAAGGCTTTTTCAACATCCCGGTCGATGAACTCACCGCCCTCGACCTGCTTTGTGCCTATTTTACAAAGAAGAAGCTTCAGAACCTGGTTGTGGTAGCCACCGATATCGGCATTTCAAAACGGGCACGGGACATGGCGACTAAGCTTGCCGTCCCACTGGCTATTATGGAAAAGAGACGCATCGGTAATTTTGACCAGATAGAGACACTAAATGTCATTGGTGAAGTAGAAGGCAAGATAGCCCTCACCATAGATGATGAGATAGACACCGCTGGCTCCCTGGCAAATACCGTTACCACCCTGATAGAGCGAGGTGCCAATGAAGTCTATGCCTGCTGCACCCACCCGGTATTCACCGGACCAGCTAGCCAGAGGATAGCCTCATCTCCGGTAAAGGAAGTGGTAATTACCGATACTATCCCGGTTACTGGGCAGAAGAAGCTGGACAAGATTACCGTCCTGCCCATCGCCCCACTGCTGGGTGAAGCCATCCACCGCATCCATACCGGGCTATCGGTCGGAGCTATGTTTGAGTAAGGGTGAGTCTATGCTTAAATGGCTGGGTAGTCTTAGGGATTCCAACGAGAAAGAGCTAAAACGGCTGGGGCAAACTGTAGCGCGGATAAATGGACTTGAGCCCGAGTTTAGTAAGCTCAGTGACGGAGAACTTCGCTTAAAGACCGATGAGTTCAAAGCCCGGCTTAAGGCAGGCTCTTCACCTGATGAACTTCTCCCGGAAGCCTTTGCCGCTGTGCGCGAAGCCGCTAAAAGAACCATAGGCCAGCGTCACTTTGATGTGCAGCTCATAGGCGGCATCGTCCTTCACCAGGGCAAAATCGCCGAGATGAAAACCGGCGAGGGCAAGACCCTGGCGGCTACCCTGACCCTTTATCTCAACTCACTTACCGGCGAGGGCGCTCACCTGGTTACCGTAAATGACTACCTGGCACGGCGAGACCCCTACTGGATGGGGCCTATCTACCATGCCCTGGGGACGAGCGTGGCCAGCATATATCCGCAGCAGACCCCGGATGAGCATTCACCCGCCCGCCTTTATGACCCGGAATATGACTCAGGGGACAGCCGCTGGCGCAACTTCCGCCCCATCCCCCGCCGTGAGGCTTATAAGGCCGATATTACCTACGGCACCTCAAACGAGTTTGGCTTTGACTATCTTCGGGACAATATGGCTATTGACCTCTCCCGGTGCGTCCAGCGCCAGCTTAACTACGCCATTGTTGACGAGGTAGATAACCTGCTTATTGATGAGGCAAGAACACCGCTTATTATAAGTGCCCCCGATGTTGAGGCGACACAGCTATATCAGCTATTCGCCCGTCTTGTTCTCCGTCTTAAGGAGGGAGCAGATTATGAGATTAAAGAAAAAGAGCGCAGTGTTGAACTGACCGATGACGGCTACGCCAATGTGGAGAGGTTACTCAAGCGTGAAGGGGTATTAAAATCAGCCAGCCTCTATGACCCGGGCAATATGCACCTGATGCGCCACCTAAGAAATGCCCTCACTGCCGGAGAAATATATAGGAAAGACCGCGACTATGTCGTTAAAAATGGTGAGGTTATCATAGTTGATGAGTTCACCGGCCGGATGATGCTGGGCCGGCGCTACTCTGAGGGGTTGCACCAGGCAATAGAGGCCAAGGAGCATGTCAAGGTTCAGCAGGAAAGCCGCACCTTTGCCACCATTACCATCCAGAACTACTTCCGCATGTACAAAAAGTTAGCCGGCATGACCGGTACCGCCCTAACCGAGGCTGAGGAGTTTCACAAGATATATAAACTTGATGTGTTGGTTATCCCCACCCACAAAGAGATGATTCGCCAGGACTTCTCCGACCAGATTTATAAGGATGAGGAGTCTAAATTCAAGGCAGTGGCTCGTGAGATTGAGGAGCTTCATAAAGAAGGACGCCCGGTGCTAATCGGCACAGTGTCTATTGAAAAGTCGGAGCGCTTGAGTGACCTGCTAAAAAGAAAGGGCATCCCGCACCAGATCTTAAATGCCAAAAATCACGAGAAAGAGGCCGACATCATTGCCCGTGCCGGGGAGACGGGAGCGGTTACTGTAGCCACCAATATGGCCGGGCGTGGCGTTGATATTGTGCTCGGCGGCAAGGAGCCGACTAATGGTGACCAACCAGAGTGGCGTAAGTGGCAGGAAACACACAACCAGGTGGTCAAGTTCGGCGGGCTTCATGTTACCGGCACCGAGCGCCACGAGGCACGCCGCATTGATAATCAGCTAAGAGGTAGAGCCGGCCGCCAGGGAGACCCGGGAAGCACCCGCTTCTATGTCTCCTTAGAGGATGACGTTATGCGCCGTTTTGGCGGCGACCGAATCAAGGGACTTATGGAATGGGCCGGCATGGATGAGAACACCCCGATTGAGAACAGACTGGTCACCCGCTCTATTGGAGAGGCCCAGAAACGCGTTGAAGGCTATCACTTTGATATCCGCAAACACCTGGTGGAATATGATGATGTCATAAATAGACAGCGAGAGATTATCTACGACGAACGAAGGAAAATGTTAAGCGGTGCCGACCTTAAGTCAAACATTCTGTCAATGGTAAGAGAAGAGATTCAGGGCATGGTGGCCGCCCACCTTGCCGATGAGCATGAACCCGACCATAAAGGTCTCGTTTCTGATGCGGCTACCATCCTCCCCCTGCCCTCAGAGATAAATGCCCAAGCCCTCTCCCAGTTGAAGACGGAGCAGATTGAAGACAGGCTCATTAAGCACTCCGAGGCGCTGTATGAGCAGCGGGAGGAAGAGCTGGGCCCAGATGACATGAGGGTGCTGGAGCGGCTGATAATGCTGCGCACCATGGATAACCTGTGGATAGAGCACCTGACAATGATGGACTATATACGCCAGGGGATAGGGCTTCAGGCGATGGCTCAGCGAGACCCGCTGGTAGCCTACAAGCGAGAAAGCCACCGTATGTTCCAGGACCTAATGGCAGCTATCCAGCATGATGTGGTTCATACCATATATCGTGTCGGTATTACCCGCAAGGAAGCCACTCAGCAGGTGCCGTCACCAATGGCTCAGCTTGCCGCGGTAGGGGCTGGTGGCGGCAGGAAACAGCCGACAAGGGCAGCCGGTAAAAAAGTGGGCAGAAACGACCCCTGCCCCTGCGGCAGTGGCAAAAAATTCAAAAAATGCTGTGGGAAGTGAGGAGGGAGGAGTATAATGACAACAGAGGCAAAAAATGCTTGACCGAGAAGTTGTTAAAGAATTTTTAGATGATAGGATTGAGGACTTGGAAGTCCCGAAGGACATCTCAAAAAATGCCTTGGTTGAGGCTTTTTGCCAGTATACCGAAGATGATTACTATGAGTGGCTGAAGGATAACTGTAAGTCCTTCTTTGACCACGGTAACCCGGACTGGGACTGGATAAGGGATAGAATAAAAGCCAATGAATAATAACCAGATAACCCCGGCAGATGATATGGCAGTAAGGCACCTAAAGCAGGCTATCGCTTCGGGCAAGCACTGGTATATCGCCCTCTTAGAGGCTATCGGCTTATGGCAGACGGCTGAGGAGAGCTTAAACGGGCGCAGCTACCGCTACCTTATTGCCAGTGAAGCCTTTGACTGGCTGCTTCTTTCTGAGCGTCTGCTTGCGGCAGTTGACGGACTACTTCCCGAAGACGAGAAGACGGCTCTCCTTTTCTATGGACAGCCGCCGCTTGAGCTGAGCGCCGATGAATTTAAGAAGCTTATCGGCAGTAATCGCTATCACCAGTACCTCAACTACTTTTATGGCATTACCGCAGAAGAAGCTTTAATCATGGCAGTTGAGGGCGAGGTGCGCAAGGAGAGGCAGCCTTTAGGCTCGACTAACGAACATGACACGGCTAACGAGGCTTACCAGCGGATATACGGCACCACTCAACATGAGTTACTCAAGGACTTCAGGCGGCAAAAGGGCTATTCTCAAACCAGGTCTATCAGCTTAACCGAGCTAAAGGAGTTTACCTACTGGCTGTTTAACTACCGGCTGAAGCGCTGTGACAAGGAAAGGGTTGCTTCTGACACCAAGAAGGCGCTTGAGTGGCTGAAGAACAACACCTACCCTGCGACAAAATACGGCTAGCCAAAAGGGCACCCATTGACATAATGCTTCGGGCTGGGTAAAATTGCTAAGCCAAAGAGCAAACATAAAGGCGAGCGCTTTAAAGCCTTTTTATTATCTAGGGGGGTAAATAGTGCTTAATCTGAAGGTAGCCCTGGTTCTCTATGGAGCTATATATATAGCACAAGGTATAATTCTTCTTGTCGCCCCCGATTGGGCAGCCGAAAACTCTGGTTTTGAGGAACTGGCATCATATGTACCATACTTCCTTGCCATAATCGGTGGCACTTATATCGCTGCTGGAGTCTGGTTTGCAATGACCGGGTTAGACCCGCTACGAAACATTAATGGGGTTAGGTTCGCTGTATTGTGGGCCGGCCTGCTTCTGGTAATACCGCTATACTCACTCTGGCAGGGCTATGTTGACTTTGGCCAGATTTGGTTTGGGGCGGCTCTAAATGCTATCTTCGCTGTTGCTTTCCTGGTCTTCTATCCCTACCGGCAACGCTAACTCGGCTATACAGGACACAGATTAAAGCCTGGCAAACTGTTCTTTTAGCCTCTTAAGTCTATCATTTCTTATGGCTAGTTTATCCCGCTCCTTATCTATAACAGCCGCCGGCGCCTTAGCTAGAAAAGCACTGTCGCCAAGCCTGGTTTCAAGACGGTTTACCTCAGCCTGGATTTGCTCTATTTCTTTTCGGAGTCGCTTTCTCTCAAGTTCCAGGTCAAACATGCTCTCCATCGGCAGCACTACTTCAACCTCTTTTAGCACCAAGACCACATCATTATCAGTTGCTCGCTCCTGCCTCGTGTCCAGAATCACTGGTCTTGCCCTAGATAGGGTCTTGATGGCCTCTGAGTAGAGAGTTATAGCCGACTTAAGCTTACCGGCATAAATCCGGGCCTCAATCCACCTACCAGCCTCTACACGATACTCAGCGCGGGCATTACGGATGGAGTGGACTATCTCTATTACCGATTCCATAACCCGCTCTGATTCTGGATTAAGAGCCGTCTCATCAGCCTCAGGATAGGCAGCTACCATTATAGACTCGGCTTCTAGCCAGTTCTGGAGCAGCCGCAACTTCAGGTTTTGCCACAGCTCTTCAGTAATAAAGGGCATATAGGGGTGAAGCAGGCGCAGCGATGTCTTCAGAACATGAACCAGAACCGGGATGGGCGACAGCACGCCTTCACCCGCTTTGAGACGAATCTTGGCCATCTCAATATACCAGTCGCAAAATTCACCCCACAGGAAATCATGGAGCTGGCGCTGGGCTTCGCCAAACTGAAAAGCGTCCATCAAACCGGTGACACTGGACACAGTACGGCTCAAGCGACTTAGAATCCAGCGGTCTTCTAAGGGGAGCAGCTGCCACTGAATTTCGGTATCGGCGCCAGCTGACTCAATGCTCCTTATTACAAACCGTGTGGCGTTCCACAGCTTGTTAGCAAAGTTGCGGCCAGCTTCCAGCCTTGATGGGCTAAGCCTGATGTCATTACCCGGCGAGGTGCCGGTGGACAGGGCAAAACGCAGGGCGTCGGTGCCATATTTCTCAAGCGTACCAGTGGGATTAAGCACATTACCCTTGAGCTTGCTCATCTTCTCTCCCTTCTCATCCCGTATCAACCCGTGAAGGTAAACAGTATGGAAGGGAATCTGGCCGGTGTCCTCCAGCCCCATCATAATCATCCTGGCTATCCAGAAGAAAAGAATGTCATAGCCTGTTTCCATGACTGTGGTCGGATAGAAATAGTCTAAATCATCG
This sequence comes from Dehalococcoidales bacterium, assembly GCA_030672225.1. GTDB lineage: Bacteria > Chloroflexota > Dehalococcoidia > Dehalococcoidales > ARS1013 > ARS1013. The sequence goes on from DAOVGW010000033.1 coordinate 16,853, forward strand.
GTATCATCGGGCCAGCCGAGGGCGGAGTGAGGCCACAGCGCCGAGCTAAACCAGGTATCCAGAACATCCGGGTCCTGCCTAATACCATCCGAGCCGCAGTGAGAGCATGACTTTGGCTCATCAACGCTTACCGTTAGCTCCGAACAGTCAGCACAATACCAGACCGGGATGCGATGCCCCCACCATAGCTGACGGGAAATGCACCAGTCACGAATATTCTCCATCCAGTTGAGGTAGACCTTGATAAAACGCTCAGGGATAATGCTGATTTGACCACTGGTGACAGCTTGAATGGCAGGCTTTGCCAGCGACGCTGTCTTAAGAAACCATTGTTCGCTGGCCAGTGGCTCGATGACAGTCTGGCAACGATGACAGTGCCCCACCGAGTGGGAGTAGTCTTCAACCTTAACCAGCAAGCCTTCTTTTTCTAGGTCAGCCAGTACCACTTTACGGCCGGAGGAGCAGTCAAGCCCGGCATAGGGCCCGGCGTTTTCATTTAGGGTAGCATCCGGGTTCAATATATTTACCAGGGGCAGTCCCTGCCGCTGGGACAGCTCAAAGTCCACCGGGTCATGGGCCGGGGTGATTTTAAGCGCCCCGGTGCCAAAGCTTGGGTCAACCGCCTCATCGGCCACGACAGGTATTTCCCGCCCCAGTAGCGGCAGAATGACCTTCTTGCCAACCATATCCTTAAACCGCTCGTCAGCCGGGTTAACGGCTACCGCCGTATCACCCAGCATCGTCTCGGGGCGGGTGGTGGCTACGGTGATAAAGCGGCCCTTGTCTTCTGCCAGAGGGTAGCGGATGTAGTATAGATTGCCGGCTAGCTCCTTGTGGTCTACCTCAAGGTCAGAGAGGGCGGTAGCACAACGGGGGCACCAGTTGATAATCCGCTCGCCGCGGTAGATTAACCCTTTCTCATACAGGCGAACAAAGGCAGTGCACACCGCCCGGCTGGGACCCTCATCCAGGGTAAAACGCTCCCGGCTCCAGTCACAGGAAACACCCAGCCTCTGGTGCTGTTCCAAGATAGTGCCGCGGCACTCCCTGGCCCACTGCCACATCCGCTCAAGGAACTTATCCCTTCCCATCTGGTGTCTGGTGAGCCCTTCCTTAGCCAGCAGTTGCTCAACTACTACCTGAGCGGCGATACCGGCATGGTCAACGCCAGGAAGCCACAGTGTCGGCTCGCCCCTCATCCGATGCCAGCGAGTCATAATATCTTCCAGGGTTGCCGTCAGGGCATGCCCCAGGTGAAGCTCACCAGTAACATTGGGTGGTGGCATGATGATGACAAAGGGCTTCTTTTTCGGGTCTATCCTGGGCTTAAAGTAGCCCTGCTTGAGCCAAAATTTATACCACTTCTGCTCAACCTTATTCGGCTGATAGGCTTTGGGCATTTCATCCTGTATTTGTGTTGCTTCTGCCATACTTACCTTTCTAGTGGATTACTTATTTTATTAACCTCTCCCCCTTTAATCCCCCTCTCCTTAGAAAGGAGAGGGGGAAGGGATAGAAGAGGGGCTGCGCCCCTCTTAGACGCCCTGTCTGGTAAGGGCATCTCCCTTAGAGGGCGGTATTTAAGAGAGGCTTCGCCTCTCTCTGACTCTCCTATAATTCGTCATTGCGAGCCGAAACTTCCGTCATTGCGAGCCGAGGGCGAAGCAATCTCGCCTCTATTATCTCTCTTTCTAAGATTGCTTCGGTCGCTGACTCTTCGCTACGCTCAGAGCTTCGGCCCCTCGCAATGACATGTGGCGGCTTCGCCTCTCTCTGACTCTCCTTTT